>NZ_JBSFLZ010000005.1:0-115650 GCF_053599315.1 Saccharopolyspora sp. NPDC000995 | reverse complement strand
GTTCGGCGAGATCATCAGCAGGTCGACCTGTTTGGTCAGGAAGTTCTCCACGTCGCTGATCTGCTTGGAATTGTCCTTGGCCGCGTCGGAGTCAGCAGAGTTAGCGGCCGGAAGAGGGGAATCCGGTGGATGCACCGGACTTCTCCGCTCGCACAACGCAGCACTACCCGACACGCAGGCAAGGCGCCGCCACGTACGCGATGCGCCCGAAGTAGTCGACATGCCACCAGCAACTATTGGACTCAGCCCGCACATGGGCGCGTACCTGCCACCGAGCACCCTGCGTTGGCCACCCTGTCGCTGGTCACCCTGCGTTGGTCACCCAGATGCGATTGCGCTGCTGGAGCTGCCCCAAGATGGTGGCGTTGGTGCGTGCCCGGTTGACCGGGGACGCCGACCCCTTCACGTGCGGATCTTGAGGGCGTGAGGCCTAGGTTCGACGCTTCGGCGGCGGGGCGTCGCCCACCGATGCCGTGGTGGGCTTGGGCTTTGGGGGGTCTTCCACCGTCTGCTTGGGGTGAAGGGCGTCTGCGATCGAGGGGCGTGGGGTAGGTGGCTCGATGATCGATGGGACGCCTAGCCTCCGCCTCGACTGCGGGGTCGTCGCGGCCGACCGTTCCTGGTTCTGGTCGCGGTCTCGCACCGACTCCCCGAGGACCGCCGGGGCCGCGTCTGGCGGCGTACCGAACAGCTCCTCCGGCTTGCTCTTCAGCCGGGACTGGTTCTTCCGCTCCTGGCCGGCACCCTGCGCGCCGCCCATCATGCCCATCG
Source organism: Saccharopolyspora sp. NPDC000995 (assembly GCF_053599315.1). NCBI lineage: Bacteria > Bacillati > Actinomycetota > Actinomycetes > Pseudonocardiales > Pseudonocardiaceae > Saccharopolyspora > Saccharopolyspora sp. NPDC000995. The sequence continues at coordinate 114,879 of NZ_JBSFLZ010000005.1, read as the reverse complement.
GCATCATGCCGCCCATCATGCCGCCGGCGGCAACACCGCCCGCCGCACCGGCGACCGCGCCACCAGCAGCAGCGGCTGCGGGTGGCACTGCCGAAGGTTCTCCGGCCCGCGTGGTGTCGCCCGGGGAGAGGTTCTGCTCCGCGCCTCCGCCGGGCACGTCGGATACCCCCGCCGCAGCGGCATCTCCACCGCCGACAGCGGCAGCATCGCCCGCACCACCGCCACCAGCAGCCGCAGCCGCAGCCGCCGGTTCAGCTCCCGCCGGTTCAGCGGGCGCTGCGGGTTGTGCGGGGGCCGGGCCGTTGAAGTCCCATGCCTGGGCGGGCATCCGGTTGTCGAACTGCACCGCCCCCGCCGACCGGCCCGCCTCCACGTCGTCGCAGAACCGCGCGAACGCGCGATAAGTGTCCGAAATGGACTCGGCCAGCTCGGTCGCGGGTTGCGCCAGTTCTGCTAGGTGCTTGCGCGCCCGCTTCGCTCCTTCTTCGGGGGTCAGCAGCGCCGCGGACACCGAATCCGCCGCTTCCGCGACCAGCCCGTCCAGGTCCTCCAGCTGCGCCTGCAGGGCTTCCACCGTGTGGTCCAGCACATCCGCCAGCGCGCGCATCGTGTCGACCAGGTCGTTACCCGCCAGGCCGACCTCCTGGACGTGCTCGAGGAACGCGTCGGCGTCCTGGCCCTGCCAGGCCGAATCGAGCCCGCCGAGCCTGCCCTGCACGTTCTCCGCGGCGTTCTCCACCTTCTCCGCGCCCTCGCGCCAAACCCTGGCCGCCTCGCGAAGTTCCTCGTGGCGGCCGACCAGGTCGGCGAGATCCGCGGGGATCGAGTTCGCGACCTCCAGTTCGTCGGCGATGCGGGACAGGTAGTCGAGGTGCTCGGCTACCTCGGAGCTGTTGCGCGCCATGCTCATGCCTCCTGCTTCCGCATTTCGACGGCGCTGTCGTCGTCGCCTCCGGTGTGGAAGTCCACGACCTCGCGCAGCTCGTCCCCGGCTCGGGTCAAGGTTTCCCCGGCACGGCGGTTTTGGTCCAGCAGCAGCGCGCACAGGCGCTGGTAGGCCTCGGCTGCACCGGACTCGCGGCCTAGCGCGCCGAAGGCTTCCGGCGCGAGTTCCGCGGCCGTCAGCGCCGGCTGCGCGGCCGTGATCTCCTCGCCGACGGCAAGCACCTCGCGCGCGCAGCTAGCCAGCCATTCGACGTCGATCCGGATCCCCGACATCCGGTACCTCCCACGTTCGGTCGCTCTTAAGACGATCCGCCCGCAGCTCACCGTGGGCTGCGGGCGGATCGCTTGTTCCTCGGACGTTCGAGCCGACCATTTCGGTTCCCGGTTCCGCGAGCGTTCTCGGCTGCTCGCGGAACCGGAAACGTCAGCTACCTGATTGGGCGGCTCCGGCTTGCTGCTGCTGTTGCGGGTTCTGCGGCGGGCGGTTCACCCCGCCCGGACCGACTGGGACCGAGTCGTAGGTCAGGCTCGCGTTGGCCGGGTCGAGGAAGTCGCCCTTCGGCAACGTCCGCATCAGCCACGACGGCCCCGCCTTGATGTCGCCGACACCACCGATCACGCCGAGTCCCTGCGCGGTCGCGACGTCCTTGATTCCGTACTGCACGCCCTGGTCGGAAACCAGGAAGATCGGGCCGCTGTCCGCACCGGCCTCGTTCGAGGCACCGCGCACCACGGCCGCCTTGCCCGGCGGCATGTAGAAGTAGTCCACGTTCGGGCCTGCAGCGTCGAACTGGGCCAACTTGACCGGCGCCTTGGCCGTCGGCGAGCCCTTGTGCAGGGTCACCGTGATGTTCTGGTCACCGTTGACGTTCTTCCAGCTCAGGCAGGAAGTGTCGGACTGCTGGAAGGTGACCGGCGTGGGCACCGCCATTGGGAAGTTGGAGAGGTTGATCTGCTCGGTGGGGTCGGCCTGCGGAGCGTCGGTGACCGCACCCGTCGCGTTCGGGATGTCTTGGCTGTTCGTCTTCGACGCGTGCAAAACCGCCGCAGCACCCTCGTTGATCTCCTGCTTCCCGTTCTGCAGCAACAGGAAGTACTGGTCCGGCTGGCCCGGCACGGTGCGCTTGACCACATCGCCGACCTTGTAGCGGGTCATGTAGCTCTGCAACTGCTGGCCATCACCCGGGATGGTGGGCGCCTTCAGCGCCGGGACCTCCGGGATCGAGTTCAGCATGTTCGTGCTGATCGTCCGCGGCGTGGCACCCCGCAGACGGAAGATGTCCGTGACGGTGGTTTCCGTCATGCTGATCTTCGACTTCACCGCGTGCGTGTGCTGCCGACCCGGCAGGTCCTTCACGCGGTAGATGAGATATTCCTCCTTGGAGGTCTGGTCCTCGACGTAGAGCGACTGGTTCGGCGCAATCTCGGTGCCGTGGTTGCCGTCACCGCCGATGACCGTCGTTTCCACCTTCGTCGCGGCCTCCACCTTGGTATCGCTAAGGGTGTCCCGGACCTGGCCGACATCGCAGATCGCCCAGGACGGCTCCGCGGGATTCTTGGCGTCCGGCAGGAAGGTCGGCGCGTTGACCATGCCGGTGAGCGCACCGCGCGGGAAGTCCGCCAGAGCGGCCTGCTTCACCCTGGTCGGCTCCACCGGGCCGCCGCCCTGGCCGCCGCCCTGCGCCATGACCAGCAACTTCGCCGAGGCCATGTTCAGCATCGGAATGAGCCGCTTCTGGGCCTGCTGGTCTGAAGTTACGACGAAAACGTTGCCGGTTTCCTGGGCGATGACGATCGAACCTGGCTCCGGGACGTTGCCCTTACCACCGAAAAGGCCCCAAACCAGGAACCCGATCATGCCGACAGCGGCGAGCACCGCACCCGCGACCGTGGCCCGCTTGTGCGAACCCATCGGATCGTGGAGCATCACCGCGTCTTTGCGCACCAGCGCCGACTCCATGCGGCGCAGCACGAACCGATACGCCTGAACCTGTGACTTCGTTGTGGGTGTTGATGCCATTCTTCGCCTACAGCTCTCCCGTCCGAGGTACGGTTTCGCAGGATAGTCGCAGAGATATACCGAATGGGTGCGGTTCGACCGAGTCCGTCAGTATTCTCTTCACGCGCGGCTGACTCCAGAACGCATCCCAGCGCGCCGTGTGCCGCACTTACCTGCGAGGGGGAGAGACCGAACGGATGTCCGTGACCGCACAACATCCGGCCCAGCCGAAAGCTCCCGGGCCCGCCAACCCGCCCCGCGCCCGAATTCGCGCGCGTCGGCGGCGGATCAACGGCGTGACGCTCGGCGGCATCCCTGCGGCCAATATCGTGCTCATCGAGGTCGGCCTCGCCATCGGCCTGATCCTTACCCTGATCAACAACATGCTGCTGCCGGTCGGTGCCGGTGTGGCGGCGCTGGCGATCATCATCGCGCTGCTGCGGCGGCGCGGCCGGTGGTTCACCCAGTGGTTCGGGCTGGTGCTCGAATACCGCGGCCGCAACCACACCCGGGCTTCGCACCCGGCCAACGTCGATGCGATGGAGCCAGCTGAGGACAAGGACGGCGACGGCATCATCGGCCCGGACGAGAACCACCGCGTCGCGCTGCTGCGGCTGGTCGTCGAGGACCTGGTGATCGCCCGCACCCAGGACCACGACCGCAACCCGGTCGGAATGTCCTGGCACAACGGCAAGTGGACCGCGGTGCTGATGGTCGAGCCGGCCCCGTCGCTGCTGAACCCGGTCGACAGCGCGCCGAACCTGCCGCTGGGCGTGCTGGTTCCGTGTCTGGAAGACCGCGGTGTGGTGCTCGACGCGGTACAGGTCATCTGGCACTGCTACCCGGGAAGCGCGGCGCTGCCGTCGAATTCGCCCGCGCTGAACTCCTACCTCGAAGTCCTGGGCCGACTGCCCGCGGCCGCCCGGCGCACCACCTGGATCGCGGTCCGCCTCGACCCGCAGCGCTGCGCCAAGGCCGTCGGCGAGCGCGGCGGCGGCATCATCGGCGCGCAGCGGGCGCTCATCGGGGCCTTGTCCCGAGTCCGCAATGCGCTGGAGCGGCAGGGCGTGCCGACCCGTCCGCTGGACCCCGACGAGCTGCTGCAGGCCGGGATCTCCTCGGCGGAATTGCACGGCGTGCTCGGTTCGCAACGGCCGGTGGGCCTTAAGGAGCGGTGGGACGGCGTGACCGCTGGTGGCGTCGGACACTCCAGCTACGCGATCACCGGTTGGCCGAACCAGATGAACGACAGCCTCAACGCGCTCACCGGGATCCGCGCGCTGTCCACCAGCATCGCGCTGTCCATCTCGCCGGTCGGTGAGGAAGGCGAGGTCGGGCTGCGCGGCCTGGTCCGGGTCAGCGCCCGAACGCCCACCGAGCTGGATGCCGCCGACGAGCGGTTGAAGGCGATCAGCAACCGTCTGGGGTTGACCCTGACTCCGCTGCGCGGCTCGCAACTGGCCGGCTACGCGGCGACCCTGCCGCTGGGAGGTGCGGCATGAGCCGAAGCAGAACGATCGATGTGCCGGGCAGCCGCGGCGCGGCACCGGAATTCCTGGTCACCGCGGAAACCCTGGACGCCATCAGCCCGTCCGGCGACCGCGGCGGTGTGATCATCGGCTCCGACCCGCAGGGCGAGGCGCAGGCCGCGTCGATGCTGCGGCCGCACCCGACCCGCATGGTCACCGTCGGCGGCCTGTACCTCGCCCGGCAGCTCGCGCTGCGCGCGATGGCCACCGGCGCCTGGGTGATCGTCGCCACCGGTCGACCGGCGGCGTGGAAGATGCTGGAGCGCGCGGCCGGCCAGACCCCGGACGGGAAGCCGGTGCCGCTGGCGCAGATCCGGCGGTTGGCGCCGTTCGACCTCCCGAGGTCCACTGAGGACACCCCGTTGCTGGTGATCCACGACGGTGGCGCTGTGCCGCAGGAGCTGTTCCCGCCGCGCGCGCCGTGGCAGACCACCATGTACGTGCTGCCTTATCTGCACCCGCAGGTCAGCAGCGGCACGGCGGCGAACACGGCGGACTTGGTGCTGTTGCAGCGCCTCCCGCTGAACCAGGCGCAGCTCGCCCAGCGCATCTGGAGCCTCCGCGGCCACCAGGTCCAGCAGCTGACCCAACTCAAGGACGACCAGGTGATCGCCCTCGGCAATATGACCTGGACGATGATTCGACTGGTGACGAACCAGAAGGAGAAGGAGATCCTCGGCCCTATCCGCCGCGGCGACTGATTTCTCGCCATAGCGAAAAGCCCCGACACCACCGGTCGGGGCTTTTTTGCGCTGGTATCGACAACTGTCGTTGGTGCGACTATTAGCATTCGCGGCAACAACTCAGCGAGAACTCTCTACGACGCGCGGCGATCAACCCGGAAACCACCGCGATGCCGGGAAATCCGGCTCCGAGCAGTCAGAGGAGGGTGCGCATCGCCCGGGTTTGCGCGGCCCGGGCTTCGAGGTCTTCGTCCACCGGGTAGTCGATGGCTGTCAGGGTCAGGCCGTGGGCCGGGGCGACCGCCGTGGTCCGGCTGGTGGATTCGAGGAGTTCCGCCGGCCAGGGCCGGGCTTTCCGCCCGTCGCCGACCATCAGGAGCGTGCCCACCAGGCTCCGGACCATCGAGTGGCAGAACGCGTCCGCGCTGACGTGCGCGACGATCAGGTGCTCCGCCACCCGCTCCCACTCGAAGCGTTGGAGTTCGCGCACCGTCGTGGCGCCCTCCCGCGGCTTGCAGTACGCCGCGAAGTCGTTGAGCCCCAACAACTCCTGCGCCGCAGCGTTGAGCGCCACCACGTCCAGCGGCCGATTCCAGGCGAGTGTGTCCCGGCGCCGCAGCGGATCCACGCCCCACGGCGCGTCCGACACCTGGTACCGGTAGTGTCGGCGCAGCGCCGAGAACCGCGCGTCGAACGCCGAAGACACCACCCGCGCCCCCAGCACCCGCACGTCCGGCGGGAGGATCCGGTTCCACCGGTGCACCATCCGCCCCACGTCCAAAACCCCCTGCGCGTCAACGGAAATCCGCCCACCGTCGGCCGGGTCGTGGGGCACTACGTCGAAGTGCACGACCTGCCCCGTGGCGTGCACCCCGGAATCCGTCCGCCCGGCGACCACCACCGATCGCGGCACTGACCGCCCCGGCGGCTGCTTCGCCAGCGCGTCCTCCACCAGGCCCTGCACGGTGCGCAGACCCGGCTGCTTCGCCCACCCGCAAAAATCCGTGCCATCGTAGGAAACGTCGAGGCGCACGCGAACGAGCCCGCCGTCCCCATCGGGAGCGGCGGGCTCGTTCACGGCAGCACTACGTGCCGGAATCAGGACTCGTCCTTCTTCTCGGCAGCGGTGTCCGCGACAGCCTCGGTGGCCTCAGCCTTGGGCTCGGTGTCCTCGACGGCCTCGGTGGCCTCAGCCTTGGCTTCGTTGGCCTCCGGAGCCTCGGCGGCTTCGGCCTTCGGGGGCTCCTCGGCCATCGGCTCGTCCTTGGCGAACTTCGTGCCGCGAGCGGCCTCCGCCTCGGTGGTGACAAGCCTCTCGGTCACCAGCGCGATGACGGCCATCTTCGCGTTGTCACCCTTGCGCGGCATCGTCTTGACAATGCGGGTGTAACCGCCGTTGCGTTCCGCGAAGTGCGGGCCGATCTCGGCGAAGAGCTTGTGCACGACGTCCTTGTCGCGGATGGTCTTCATGACCTCGCGACGGTTGTGCAGGTCACCCTTCTTGGCCTTGGTGATGAGCCGCTCGGCGATCGGCCGCAGCCGCTTCGCCTTCGCCTCGGTCGTGGTGATCCGGCCGTGCTCGAACAGCGAGGTGGCCAGGTTGGCCATGATGAGCCGCTCGTGCGCCGGCGACCCGCCGAGACGCGGACCCTTGGTCGGGGTGGGCATCGGTTGCTCCTCTCAGGGCGCGCCGGTGTACCCCGGACGCGCAACACAGCTACAGCTGCTCTGTCTCCGCGTAGTCCTGACCGTCGTCGTAGCCGTTGTCCTCGACGGGCCCAACCGCGCCGACGGTGGTCTCCTCGGAGGACCAGCCTTCAGACGGGTACTCGGCCGCCGCGGCCGACGGGTCGAATCCGGGCGGGCTGTCCTTGAGCGCGAGCCCAAGGCCGGCCAGCTTCATCTTGACCTCGTCGATGGACTTCGCACCGAAGTTGCGGATGTCCAGCAGGTCGGCCTCGCTGCGCGAGACCAGTTCGCCGACGGTGTGGATGCCCTCCCGCTTGAGGCAGTTGTAGGAGCGCACCGTCAGGTCGAGGTCCTCGATCGGCATCGCGTAGGCCGCGATGGTGTCGGCTTCCGCCGGCGACGGGCCGATCTCGATGCCTTCGGCGTCGATGTTGAGCTCACGGGCGAGCCCGAACAGTTCGACGAGAGTGCGTCCCGCCGAAGCCACCGCGTCGCGCGGGGTGATCGACGGCTTGCTCTCCACGTCGAGGATCAGCTTGTCGAAGTCCGTGCGCTGCTCGACACGAGTCGCCTCGACCTTGTAGGTCACCTTCAGCACCGGCGAATAGATCGAGTCCACCGGGATGCGGCCGATCTCTGCACCGGTCTGCTTGTTCTGCATCGCGGGGACATAGCCACGACCACGCTCGACGACGAGCTCGATCTCCAGCTTGCCCTTCGCGTTGAGGGTGGCGATGTGCAGATCGGGGTTGTGCACCGTGACGCCCGCCGGCGGCACGATGTCGGCCGCGGTGACCTCACCCGGACCCTGCTTGCGCAGGTACATCGTCACCGGCTCGTCTTCCTCGGAGCTGACGACCAGCTCCTTGATGTTCAAGATGACGTCGGTGACGTCTTCCTTCACACCCGGAATCGTGGTGAACTCGTGCAGCACACCATCAATGCGCAGGCTGGTGACCGCCGCACCCGGGATCGAGGAGAGCAGGGTACGACGCAGCGAGTTACCGAGGGTGTAGCCGAAGCCCGGCTCCAGCGGCTCGATGACGAACCGGGAGCGCGTCTCCGACACCGCCTCTTCGGACAGTGTGGGTCGCTGGGAGATGAGCACTTCGTTTTCCTTTCCTCACGACGCCCGCTATTTGACGCCGATGGAATGGCGTTGCCCGCGAAGCGCGGGCCGGTGGCGGATTCCTGCACCGCCACCGCTGGCTGCGAGCCGCCGACGGCCGGACCCCGAGGGGGCCGCCGGCGGGACGCGTCACTTCGAGTAGAGCTCGACGATGAGCTGCTCGGTGACTGGAGTGTCGATCTGCGCGCGCTCCGGGCGCTGGTGCACCAGGATCCGCAGGCTCGAGGGCACGACCTGCAGCCAGGCCGGAACCGGACGGTCGCCCAGGGTCTCCTTGGCGATGATGAACGGCGTGGTGGGCACCGACTTCGGCTTGACGTCGATGATGTCCCACTTCGAAACCTGGAAGCTGGGGACGTTCACCTTCTTGCCGTTGACCGTGAAGTGGCCGTGGCTGACCAGCTGCCGCGCCATGCGGCGGGTCCGGGCCAGGCCGGCCCGGTACACGACGTTGTCGAGCCGGGACTCCAGCAGCTGCAGCAGGTTGTCACCCGTCTTGCCGGGGCGCCGGTTGGCGTCCTCGTAGTACGAGCGGAACTGGCGCTCCAGCACACCGTAGGTGAACTTCGCCTTCTGCTTCTCCTGGAGCTGCAGCAGGTACTCGGTTTCCTTGATGCGCGCGCGGCCGTGCTGCCCCGGGGGGTACGGACGGCGCTCGAACGCCTGGTCACCACCGACGAGGTCAACCTTCAGACGGCGGGACTTGCGGGTCGCGGGACCGGTGTAACGTGCCATCTCTGTTTACTCCTTCCCGCGGCTCAGACCCGACGACGCTTCGGCGGGCGGCAGCCGTTGTGCGGCTGCGGGGTGACGTCCTGGATGGTGCCGACCTCAAGACCGGCGGCCTGCAGCGAGCGGATCGCAGTCTCCCGGCCCGAACCCGGACCCTTTACGAAGACGTCGACCTTCTTCATGCCGTGCTCGGCGGCCTTGCGGGCCGCGTTCTCGGCGGCCATCTGCGCGGCGAACGGGGTGGACTTGCGGGAGCCCTTGAACCCGACGTGGCCGGCGGAGGCCCAGCTGATCACCGCACCGGTCGGGTCGGTGATCGAAACGATGGTGTTGTTGAACGTGCTCTTGATGTGCGCCTGGCCGTGAGCGACGTTCTTCTTTTCCTTGCGCCGCACCTTCTTGACGGCACCAGCGCGAGACTTGGGTGGCATGGCTTTAGCTGACTCCTAGCGAGGCTTACTTCTTCCCGGCCTTCTTCTTGCCGGCGACCGTCTTCTTCGGCCCCTTGCGGGTACGGGCGTTGGTCTTCGTCCGCTGCCCGTGAACCGGCAGGTGCCGGCGGTGCCGAAGCCCCGCGTAGCAGCCGATCTCGATCTTCCGGCGGATGTCGGCCTGGACCTCGCGACGGAGGTCACCCTCGACCCGGTAGCTGCTCTCGATGAAGTCGCGCAGCTTGGTGAGCTGCTCGTCATCGAGGTCGCGCGGCCGGGCATCGGGCGAGATTCCGGTCGCGGAGAGAATCTCCTTCGACCGGGTCTTGCCGATCCCGTAGATGTAGGTTAGCGCGATCTCCATGCGCTTCTCGCGCGGGAGATCGACGCCGACGACCCGTGCCATCTGGCCGGTTCTCCTTCGTTCTTCCAGGTCTGCTCCCTCGCCGCCCCCGCAACTGGTGCGGAGCCCCGGCCTGGTCCGAGGGTCAGTCGGCCCGCGTTAGGCCGACAGGTCGAGGGAGTTCCTTCTCAATCCTTGCGACGCTGTGCTGCGCTCAGCCCTGACGCTGCTTGTGACGGGCGTTGTCGCAGATCACCAGCACCCGCCCGTGACGGCGGATGACCTGGCACTTGTCGCAGATTCGCTTAACACTCGGCTGGACCTTCACGGTCGTGCTCTCCTGCTCGGACGCGTGTCCGGTCGCCCGGACACCGTGGAGGTCACTTGTAGCGGTAGACGATGCGCCCACGGGAAAGGTCGTACGGCGAGAGCTCCACCACGACCCGGTCCTCGGGCAGGATGCGGATGTAGTGCTGACGCATCTTGCCACTGATGTGTGCGAGAACCTTGTGGCCGTTCTCCAACTCGACACGGAACATCGCGTTGGGGAGCGGTTCGATCACCCGACCCTCGACCTCAATGGCCCCGTCTTTCTTGCCCATGTCCTCCGCGTTTCGTGACGGTGACGGTTTGCGGACCTAAGTCCCGCCGCTTGCACCGGATGCCCCGGCGCCCGCGACGGGCACACTGCAGCCCGGTCCGGAACACCGATGGACTACCCGATCCGGGAACTCGGAGCGGATTACCAGGCACAACGAACCGGCGCTACGAGTGCGCCGATATTCCACTGTACGCGCCACCGTTTGGGCACTCCACATCGGGGCAGCTCAAGGCGCTGCGGACACGCTGTGCAACGTGGGGGTGACGCACATGACGGTACCCGACCGCGCCTCGCGGCGGCTTGCGCGGTCGCTTCGGATCTCACTACTTTCGATCACACGCTCGACATCGGGGTCGAGGGCCCGGACCGTGGGAGAACCGAGGAGAAGCGTGACACCTCAGCAGGAGCAACGCGGCTGGAGCGCAGCGCCGCAGATCCGCAAGGTCGGCAGCGTCGGGCAGAACGCGGCGAGCAAGCTGAAGGAGTACCGGACCTTCTTCCAGACTGCGGTGCGCAACCCGAAGATGGTCGGCGCGGCGACCCCGACCTCCGCCTCGGTAGCCGCCACGGTGGCCCAGGTCGTGCCGACGACCGGCGCCCCGGTGGTGGTCGAACTCGGCCCGGGCACAGGTTCGTTGAGCAACGGCATCCACCGCAGGCTGCCCGAGGGATCCCGGCACATCGGCATCGAGCTCGGCGAGGGCATGGTCGAGCACCTTCGCGCCCACAAGCCGTGGATGGAGATCGTGCACGGCGACGCCAGCGACCTGCTCGCGCTGCTGGACAAGCACAACATCGGCCGGGTGGACGCGGTCATCAGCAGCATCCCGTGGTCGCTGCTGGCGTCCGACGCGCAGAACCTCATCCTGCGCCAGGCCTCCGAGGCGCTCGCCCCGCAGGGCGCGTTCACGGCGCTGACCTACCTGCCCGCCGACCAGACGCCGGGCGGACGCCGCTTCCGCACCCAGCTGGGGCAGACGTTCGACGAGGTCCTCACCCACACCACGTGGCGCAACCTCCCGCCGATCCTGCACTACATCTGCCGCCGCCCGCTGCGGTAGGCCGCGTAACTCTCAAGAGTGGAACTGGGGTCGTGCTCGGGTGACCCCGAATCACACTCCGTTACTTGCGCACCAGGCTTGGCTCATGACCAACCCCACACCAGTCCAGGCGGACGCGCCGCAAACTCGTGAAGACCACATCGCTACGTGCTGCGACCTGCACAGATCCGCTGCACGCTGCGATGGAAGCACCAGCTACCGTCGCCGCGTTCGCCGATTTGGCAGGAGTAGCCGTGAGCAAGCGAAGGAAGCTGCGCGAGTACTGGACGTTCCTCAACCGCGCGGCCCGCCGACCATCGAGGGTCGGTGCCGTGCTGCCGACCTCCCGGCACGTCGCGGCCGCGGTGGCCAACGTGGTGCCCAGCTACGGCACCCCGACCGTGCTGGAGCTCGGCCCGGGCACGGGCGCGCTCAGCGGCCCCATCCAGCGCCGGCTGTCCGAGGGCGCGCGGCACCTGGCCGTGGAGATCGACCCGGAGATGGTCCGCTACCTGCGCAACACCAAGCCGTGGCTGGAAGTAATCGAGGGCGACGCCACTCACCTGCGCAAACTGCTGGACGACGCCGGGGCCGACCAGGTCGACGCGGTCATCAGCAGCATCCCGTGGACCCTGCTGGCGCCCGACAAGCAGCGCGAGCTGCTCCTGCAGGCTGCCTCGGTGATGGCGCCGAACGGGGTGTTCACCACGGTGACGTACCTGACCACCCTGTGGCGACCGCCCACCCGGCAGTTCGTCGAGGCGCTGCACGACACCTTCGAGGAAGTGCTCCCGCGGACCGCGATCTGGCGCAACGTCCCCCCGGCCCGCATCTACGCCTGCCGCCGCCCGAAGTGACTCCACCCGGCGCAATTTCCATTGAAATCAGACATCCGATTTCCGTTGAAATCGCATCGGGAACTGGTCAGTCCTCGGCGGCGGTGAGAACCCAGGGGCCGTCTTCGGTGATCGCGACCGTGTGCTCCCAGTGCGCGGCGCGGGAGCCGTCCTCCGTCACCACGGTCCAGGCGTCGTCGAGCTCCTCGGTCTCCGCCGAACCGAGCGTCAGCATCGGCTCCACCGCGATCGCCATGCCAACCCGCAGCCGCGGGCCCCTCCCCGGTTTGCCGAGGTTCGGCAGGAACGGCTCCATGTGCATCTGGGTGCCGATGCCGTGACCGCCGTACTCCGCGATGATCCCGTACTCCACGCCATCGGCCTGCGCCGCCGAGCGCGCGGCGGTCTCCACCGCGTGCGAGATGTCGGTCAGCCGGTTCCCGGCCCGGACCTGCTCGATGCCCGCCCACATGCTGGCCTCGGTCGCCGCCGACAAGGCGCGGTTCTTCGCGCTCACCTCGCCGATCGCCAACGTCACGGCGGAGTCGCCGTGCCAGCCCTCCAGGATCGCGCCGCAGTCCACCGACAGCAGGTCGCCCTCGGCTAGGACCTCGGTGCGGGACGGGATCCCGTGCACCACCTTCTCGTTCAACGAAGCGCAGATCGACGCCGGGAAACCGTGGTAGCCCTTGAAGGAAGGCACCGCACCAGCATCCCGGATCACTTGCTCCGCGACCGCGTCCAGCTCCCCGGTGCTCGCCCCCGGCTTCGCGTGCTCAGTCACCGCGGCCAGCGCGCGGGCCACGACCAGACCGGCAGCGCGCATCGCCTCGATCTCGCTTCGCGACTTGAGCTCAATGCCCTTCCCCCGACGCAACAAGGCACTCACCTTCAGGATTCCTTCTCGGACTGCGTTCCCCGCCGGATCACCGCGACGACCGGCCGACCAGCTCACTCGCGGTTGCGCAGCGCTTCCAGCGCACGGGCGGTGATCTCCTCAATCGAGCCAACGGCGTCGATCTTGATGATCCGGTCCCGGTAGTACTCCAGCAGCGGCTCGGTCTCCGACCGGTACACCGCCAGCCGGCGGCGGATGACGTCCTCGGTGTCATCCGAACGCCCGCGGGCCAGCATCCGCTTGACCAGCTCTTCCTCCGGCACGTCGAACTGCAGCACCGCAGTCAGCTCCGCGCCGTGTTCGCTCAGCATCTCCCGCAGCACCTCGGCCTGCGCCGTGTTGCGGGGGTAGCCGTCCAGCAAAAAGCCCTTGGCGGCGTCCTCGTCTGAGAGGCGGTCACGCACCATCTCGTTGGTGACCTCGTCGGGGACCAGCTCGCCAGCGTCCATGTAGCTCTTGGCCTTCTGGCCGAGCGGGGTGGAGTTGCCGATGTTCGCGCGGAACAGATCTCCGGTGGAGATGTGCGGGACATCCAACTGCTCGCTGAGCACGGCCGCCTGGGTGCCCTTGCCCGCACCAGGCGGGCCGACGAGAACCAATCGCACCAAGGGTCTGCCTCCGAATCAATCTGATCGCGCGCCAACTGCTGACGAGCTGCACGGGCGCCCTACCTGCATCCGGGCAACCCCGCTCCAACCCTACGCATGGGCCACGCGCACCAGGCCAGCCCACCCGCAACGGCAGTCCTCGGGCGTGCGCCATCGCGCGCCCGGACCGTCCAGCTTACCGGAGGAAACCCTCGTACCTGCGTTGCGTGAGCTGGCTCTCGATTTGCTTCACGGTGTCCAGGCCGACGTTGACCATGATCAGCACCGCGGTGCCGCCGAACGGGAAGTTCTGGTTCTGGCCCTGACCACCGGTGATTCCGAGGAAGAAGTTCGGCAAGATCGCGATGATGCCCAGGTACAACGAGCCCGGCAGGGTGATCCGGGAGAGCACGAAACTCAGGTATTCCGCGGTCGGTCGACCAGGCCGGATGCCCGGGATGAAACCGCCGAACTTCTTCATGTCGTCGGCGCGTTCTTCGGGGTTGAATGTGATCGACACGTAGAAATACGCGAAGAAGATGATCAACGACATGTACAGCAGGATGTGCACCCAGCTGGACGGCGACACGATGTAAGTCTGGATGAACCGCGCCCACCAGGTGTCCTGGTTGCCGGCCAGTTGGCCGAGCAGCTGCGGCAGGTACAGCAGCGAGGAACCGAAGATGACCGGGATGACACCTGCCTGGTTCACCTTCAGCGGCAGGTAGGTGGAGGTCCCGCCGTACATCCGGCGGCCGATCATGCGCTTGGCGTACTGCACCGGGATCCGGCGCTGCGCCTGCTCGATGAAGACCACGGTCGCGATGATCACGATGGCGAAGGCGCACACCACGGTGAACACCAGCCCGCCGTGCGAGGTGAGGATCGCGCCACCCTCGGCCGGAATCCGGGAGGCGATCGAGACGAAGATCAGCAGCGACATGCCGTTGCCGACGCCGCGCTCGGTGATCAGCTCGCCCATCCACATCAGCACCGCGGCACCGGCGGTCATCACGACGACGATGGTGATCAGGTTCAGCACCGAGTCGTCCGGGATGACTGACACCGAGCAGCCCTGGAAGAGCTGGCCGCGGACCGCGAGCGCCACGATGCCGGTGCCCTGCAGGATCGCCAGCGCGATGGTCAGGTACCGGGTGTATTGGGTCAGCTTCGCCTGGCCGGACTGGCCTTCCTTCTTCAGCTGCTCGAAGCGCGGGATGACCACCTGCAGCAGCTGGATGATGATGCTCGCGGTGATGTAGGGCATGATGCCCAGCGACAACACCGACAGCTGCAGCAGCGCACCGCCGCTGAAGAGGTTAAGCAGCGAGTACACGCTCTGCGAACCGCTGCCCTGGATCTGCTCGATGCACTTCCGGATGTTCGGGTACGACACCCCAGGAGAGGGGATCGTGGCGCCGAGCCGGTAGAGCACGACCATGCCCAGGGTGAACAGGATCTTGCGGCGCAGGTCCGGCGTCGCAAGAGCCGAGCGGAAGGCGCCGAGCACGCGAACCTCCTGTACGCGAGCCGGTCGGAACCGGCCGGGAAAGATGCGGCAATTTCCGCAGCACCCGTTCATTACGGCACTGCCGGGGCGACTCTAGCAGGCCCGAACGAAGCCACGGACGGCGACCGAAGCCTCACAGCTGATCACAGCGTCCGCCATCGGCGAACAATATTCCACAGGTCCCCCGAAAAACGTGAACACCGAAATACTTCTGCCCCCAGGACAAACGAAACCGATTGGCGCCCAAGGAAATTGGACCACACAGCCGACAGGTAACCGCCAATTCCCAGGTACACCGAAACGATCCGGTTGCGAATAGAGTGCGCCTTCGACCGAGTGCATCGGTCGAAGACGCCCTCCAGTCTTCACCCAATCGGGAAAAGACCGAGGGCCGGGCGACTTCCCGTCACCCGGCCCTCGGTTGGAAAACCGTTGTCAGCGGTCCAGTTTTGTGGCCGAACCACCCGCAGCGGTGATCTTCTCCTGGGCGCTGCCGGTGAACGCGTGCGCGGTCACCTCCAGCTTGATGCCCTCCAGATCCCCGTCGCCGAGGATCTTGACCAGCTCGTTCTTCTTGACCAGGCCCTTGGCGATCAGCTCGTCGATGCCGACGGTGCCGCCTTCCGGGAACGCCAGGGCCAGCCGACCGATGTTCACACCCTGGTACTCGGTGCGGAAGCGGTTCTTGAAGCCCTTCAGCTTCGGGAGCCGCATGTGGATCGGCATCTGCCCACCCTCGAAACGGGGGGAGACGTTCTTGCGCGCCTTGGTGCCCTTGGTACCGCGGCCGGCGGTCTTGCCCTTGGAGCCCTCACCGCGGCCGACGCGGACCTTGTCGCGCTTGGCACCGGGGGCCGGACGCAGGTCGTGCAGTTTGATGACCATGTCAGTCGACCTCCTCGACCGTCACCAGGTGACGGACGGCGTTGATCATGCCGCGCACGTTGGAGTCATCCGGACGCACCACGGACTGACGGATCTTGCGCAGCCCGAGGGAGCGCATGGTGTCGCGCTGGTTCTGCTTGGTGCCGACCAGCCCGCGAACCTGGGTGATCTTCAGCTGTGCCATGTCGATCAGGCCCCCTGCTGCGCCGCACGGGCACGCAGGATGAACGCCGGGGCGACGTCCTCCAGGGGCAGGCCGCGACGAGCCGCGACCTCCTCCGGACGCTGCAGCTGCTTCAGCGCGGCGACCGTGGCGTGCACGATGTTGATCGGGTTGTCGCTGCCCAGCGACTTGCTCAGCACGTCGTGGACACCGGCGCACTCCAGCACCGCACGAACCGGGCCACCGGCGATGACACCGGTACCGGCGCTGGCCGGACGCAGCAGCACGACGCCCGCGGCGTCCTCGCCCTGCACCGGGTGGGTGATGGTGCCGCCCAGGCGCGGGACGCGGAAGAAGTTCTTCTTCGCCTCCTCGACGCCCTTGGCGATCGCCGCCGGAACTTCCTTGGCCTTGCCGTAACCGACACCGACCATGCCGTCCCCGTCGCCGACGACGACCAGCGCGGTGAAGCTGAACCGCCGGCCACCCTTGACGACCTTCGCGACGCGGTTGATGGTCACGACGCGTTCGAACTGCGGGGTCTTCTCTTGGGCCGCCCCGCCACGGCCGCCGTCGCGGCGGTCCCGGCGGTCCTTGCCGCCGGACTCCCCGCCCTCACGCCGAGTGCGTCCAGGCATCAGGCGTCCCTTCCGTTCTCGTTCTTACCCACTTGTCAGAACTCCAGTCCGCCGTCACGGGCGGCGTCCGCCAGCGCGGCCACCCGACCGTGGTAGGCGTTACCGCCGCGGTCGAACACGACCTTGCCGATGCCAGCGTCCTTGGCACGGGCCGCAACGAGCTCGCCGACCTTGGTGGCCTTGGCCTTCTTGTCGCCTTCGAAGGCCTGGACGTCGGTTTCCAGGCTGGTAGCCGAGACCAGGGTGCGGCCCTTGGTGTCGTCGATGACCTGCGCGACGATGTTGCGCAGCGACCGGGTCACGACCAGACGCGGGCGCTCGGCGGTTCCGACGATCTTCTTGCGGATGCGCGTGTGCCGCTTGGCGCGGGCAAGCCGACGCTTGGTCGAGAGGTCCTTGCCCACCGGCTTGCGCTTGGTAGCTGTCGTCTCGCTCATGGTCACTTACCCGTCTTCCCGACCTTACGGCGGATGATCTCACCTGCGTAGCGGACACCCTTGCCCTTGTACGGGTCGGGCTTGCGCAGCTTGCGAATCCTGGCCGCGATCTCGCCGACCAACTGCTTGTCGATGCCCTTGACCGACAGCTTGGTCGGACCGTCGACGGCGAACTGGATGCCTTCCGGCGGCTCGATCACGATGGGGTGGCTGTAGCCAAGGGCGAACTCCAGGTTCGACCCCTTCTGCAGCACGCGGTAACCGACGCCGTGGATCTCCAGGTCCTTCTGGTAGCCCTGGCTGACCCCGATCACCATGTTGTTGACCAGAGTCCGGGTGAGCCCGTGCAGCGAACGGCTTTCCCGCTCGTCGTTGGGGCGCTTCACCAGGATCGAACCGTCCTCGTCCCGCTCGACGACGATCGGCTCGGCGACCTGGTGCTGCAGGCTGCCCTTGGGGCCCTTCACGTTCACCGCCGGGCCGTCGATGGTCACCTCGACGCCGGAGGGGACGGTGATCGGCAGCTTTCCGATGCGCGACATTGCCGCTCCTCCTCCCTTACCAGACGTAGGCGAGGACTTCCCCGCCCACGCCCTTCTTCATGGCCTGCCGGTCGGTCAGCAGACCGCCGGAGGTCGAGATGATCGCGACGCCCAGGCCACCCAGCACCTTGGGAAGGTTGGTGGACTTGGCGTAGACCCGCAGGCCGGGCTTCGAGACCCGGCGCAGGCCCGCGATGCTCCGCTCGCGGTTCGGGCCGTACTTGAGCTCGACGACGAGTTGCTTGCAGTTCTCGCCCTCTTCGACGCGGGAGCCGAACACGTAGCCCTCCCGCTTGAGGATCTCGGCGATGTTCGCCTTCAGCTTGGAGTGCGGCATCACGACCTCGTCGTGGTATGCCGAGTTTCCGTTGCGCAGACGCGTCAGCATGTCTGCGATCGGATCGGTCATCGTCATGACCTGCTCAACCTTTCTCGTCTGGTTCCGATGGGCCCCGACCGCGCACCGCCCGGGATCCGGGTGGTCGTCTGGGCCCTGGCCTGGACGAAGTTCGGGGTTTCCCGGCCGAGCAGCCGGGTCCCTTGTCATTTCGCGTGCAAGCACGGCGTTCGCCGCGGAGCGTGGGCATCAGCCCTGGTAGCGCCTGCTGAGGGTACCGGGAGCCGGCATCACCCCAGCAGGCGGGCAGTCACCAGGAGGACTTGCTCACGCCGGGCAGCTCGCCCGCGTGCGCCATCTCGCGGAAGCACACCCGGCACAGCCCGAACTTGCGGAACACCGCACGCGGCCGACCGCAGCGCTGGCAGCGGGTGTAGCCGCGGACGTTGAACTTCGGCTTGCGCGCCGCCTTGATAACCAGCGCCTTCTTGGCCATCGCTCAGTTCTCCTTGAACGGGAAGCCCAGGTGCTTCAGCAGCGCCCGGCCCTCCTCATTGTTGGTGGCCGTGGTAACGACGGTGATGTCCATGCCACGCGGGCGGTCGATGTTGTCCGGGTTGATCTCGTGGAACATCGACTGCTCGTTGAGGCCGAACGTGTAGTTGCCCTTGCCGTCGAACTGCTTCGGCGACAACCCGCGGAAGTCGCGGATTCGCGGCAGCGCGATGGTGACCAGGCGGTCCAGGAACTCCCACATCCGGTCGCCGCGCAGGGTGACCCGCGCACCGATCGGCATGCCCTCGCGGAGCTTGAACTGCGCGATGGACTTGCGGGCCTTGCGGATCTCCGGCTTCTGACCGGTGATGATCGACAGGTCGCGGACCGCTCCCTCGATCAGCTTGCTGTCCCGAGCGGCGTCGCCAACACCCATGTTGACCACGACCTTGACCACGCCGGGCGTCTGCATCACGTTGGAGTAGTTGAACTCCTCGTTGAGCGCCTGGCGGATCTCCTCGCGGTAACGGGTCTTCAGCCGCGGGACGATCTTCTCAGCGGTAGTCATGATCAGATGTCCTTACCGTTACGACGAGAGATGCGAACCTTCTTGCCGTCCTCACCGATGCGGTAGCCGACCCGGGTGGGCTTGCCATCGGAGTCCACGACCATCACGTTACTCACGTGGATCGACGCTTCCTGGGTGACGATGCCGCCGGACTGCGCGCCACGCTCGGTCCGGGAGACCTTGGTGTGCTTCTTGATCCGGTTGACACCCTCGACCAGCACGCGCTGCTCCTGCGGCATGGCCTTGATGACCTTGCCCTTGGCGCCCTTGTCCTTGCCGGAGATGACGACGACCGTGTCGCCCTTCTTGATCTTCATCAGATCGACACCTCCGGGGACAAAGCAGTGTTCAAGTTGGCAAACCCCGTCTCGCGCCGTGTTCCGTGCATTTTCATCACAAAACCTCCGGCGCGAGCGAGATGATCTTCATGAACTTCTTGTCGCGCAGCTCGCGGGCGACCGGCCCGAAGATACGGGTGCCCCGCGGCTCGCCACCGGGCTTGACCAGCACCGCGGCGTTCTCGTCGAACCGGATGTAGGAACCATCCGCCCGACGCTTTTCCTTCTTCTGGCGGACGATGACGGCCTTGACCACATCGCCCTTCTTGACTCCGGCACCGGGGATGGCTTCCTTGACGGTCGCCACGATGATGTCCCCGAGGCCCGCGTACCGCCGACCCGACCCACCGAGGACACGGATCGTGAGGATCTCCTTGGCCCCGGTGTTGTCGGCGACACGCAGTCGCGACTCCTGCTGGATCACGTCTGACTCCTGACCCTAAGTACTCGGACCTGGCCCGAGCACACTCTGGCGCGCCAAATTTCCGACCTGACGCGCGCGGTCAACTTCCGGCACGCGAATCGGCCGACCGCTGGGAGGATTCCCGGCGTTGCTCGGGTGTGGGTGCCCCACAGCGGTCGGCCGGCCGCGCACCTTCGTTTACTTGGCCTTCTCGACGACCTCGACGAGCCGCCAGCGCTTGGTGGCCGACAGCGGTCGGGTCTCCATCAGCAGCACCCGGTCGCCGACACCGGCCGTGTTGGCCTCGTCGTGCGCCTTGACCTTGCTGGTCTGCCGCATGACCTTGCCGTAGAGGGCGTGCTTCTTGCGGTCTTCGAGGGCGACCACGATCGTCTTGTCCATCTTGTCCGAGACGACGTAGCCCTCGCGCACCTTGCGACGGTTGCGCTCCACGCCCTGTCCTTTCTCACTCATGCCGCGCCCTCCTCAGCGCCTTCGGGGGAAACCGTCAGGCCCAATTCGCGCTCGCGCATGATGGTGTAGATCCGGGCGATGTCCTGGCGGACGACGCGCAGCCGCCGGTTGTTCTGCAGCTGACCCGTGGCCATCTGGAAGCGGAGGTTGAACAGCTCCTCCTTCGCTTCCTTCAGCCGCTGGGCGAGCTCCTCCTCGTTGAGCTCGCGGAGCTCGGATGCGGTGACACCCGCTGCCATCAGAAGTCACCACCCTCACGGGACACGATCTTGCACTTCATCGGGAGCTTGTGCGCCGCACGGGTCAGCGCCTCGATCGCCGTCTTCTCGTTCGGGAAGGTCAGCTCGAACATGATGCGTCCGGGCTTGACGTTGGCGACCCAGGACTCCGGCGAACCCTTACCGGAACCCTGACGGGTTTCGGCCGGCTTCTTGGTCAGCGGGCGGTCCGGGAAGATGTTGATCCACACCTTGCCGCCACGCTTGACGTGCCGGGTGATCGCGATACGGGCCGACTCGATCTGCCGGTTGGTCACGTAGCCGTGCTCGATCGCCTGAATGCCGTACTCGCCGAAGTTGATCCGGGTGCCACCCTTGGCGAAGCCCGTACGCTTCGGCGCGTGGCTCTTGCGCCACTTCACCCTGCGTGGGACGAGCACGTCTCAGCCCTCCGTCTTCTCTTCAGCAGCAGCAGCCTGCGGCTGCTCGCCCTCCGCGGCCTTCTCGGCCTTGGCGGACTTGTCAGCTGCAGCGCGGTCCGCGCCACCGGCACCCCGGCGACGACCACCGCGGTCGGAACGGCCACCGCGCTCACCGCGCTCACCGCGGTCGCCGCGGTCGCCACCACCGCGCGGCGGACGGACCTCGGACTGCTCTTGCTTCTGCTTCAGACCACCGACCAGCTCGCCCTTGTAGATCCACACCTTGACGCCGATGCGGCCGAAGGTGGTGCGGGCCTCGAAGAAGCCGTAGTCGATGTCCGCGCGCAGCGTGTGCAGCGGAACCCGGCCCTCGCGGTAGAACTCCGAGCGGGACATCTCCGCGCCGCCCAGGCGACCCGAGCACTGCACCCGGATGCCCTTGACCTGCGACGAGCGCATGGCCGACTGGATGGCCTTGCGCATCGCTCGCCGGAAGGACACGCGGTTGGACAGCTGCTCGGCCACGCCCTGCGCGACCAGTTGAGCGTCCGCCTCGGGATTCTTGACCTCGAGGATGTTGAGCTGAACCTGCTTGCCGGTCAGCTTCTCCAGCGAACCGCGGATGCGGTCCGCCTCGGCACCGCGGCGGCCGATGACGATGCCCGGCCGGGCGGTGTGAATGTCCACCCGCACGCGCTCGCGGGTGCGCTCGATCTCAACCTTCGAGATCCCAGCGCGCTCCATGCCGCGAGACAGCTGCCGGCGAATCTTGACGTCCTCCGCGACGTACTCCGAGTACTGCTTGTCGGCGTACCAGCGAGACTTCCAGTCCGTGGTGATGCCGAGTCGGAAGCCGTGCGGGTTGATCTTCTGACCCACTACCGGGCACTCCCCTTCTGGCTCTTTCGGGACTTGGTCGCCGACTTCGGTCGGGACTCGATCTCGACCGTGATGTGGCTGGTCCGCTTCCGGATCCGGTACGCACGGCCCTGCGCGCGCGGCCGGAACCGCTTCAACGTCGGCCCCTCGTCCACGTACGCGTGGTGCACCCACAGCGTCTCGGGGTCGAGAGAAAGGTTGTTCTCCGCGTTGGCGATCGCACTGGCGAGCACCTTCGACACCGGACCGCTGGCGGTCTGCGGCGCGAACTGAAGCACGGCCAGGGCATCGCTGGCGCTCCGGCCCTTGATGAGCTCGACCACGCGCCGCGCCTTCATCGGCGACACGCGGACGAACCGGGCCCGCGCCACTGCGCGCGGGGTCTCCTCCGCGGCAGTGTCGTCGGAACGGGCTGTCATCCTGCTACCCCTTGCTCTTACTCGTTCGTGTCACAGACCCGCTCAGCGGCGGCGCGACTTCCGGTCGTCCTTGACGTGGCCCTTGAAGGTGCGGGTCGGGGCGAATTCGCCCAGCTTGTGCCCGACCATCGACTCGGTGACGAACACCGGGATGTGCTTGCGGCCGTCGTGCACCGCGAAGGTGTGGCCCAGCATGTCCGGGATGATCGTCGACCGGCGGGACCAGGTCTTGATCACGGTCTTCTTGCCCGACTCGTTAAGCACGTCCACCTTCTTGAGCAGGTGGTCGTCCACGAACGGGCCCTTCTTCAGGCTGCGTGGCATGTTTGCTTACCTCCCTGCTCAGCGCTTCTTGCCGGTACGGCGACGGCGGACGATGAGCTTGTCACTGGGCTTGCGGCGGCGGGTGCGACCCTCCGGCTTGCCCTTCGGGTTGACCGGGTGACGACCACCGGAGGTCTTGCCCTCACCACCACCGTGCGGGTGGTCCACCGGGTTCATCACGACACCGCGGACGGTCGGGCGCTTGCCCTTCCACCGCATGCGGCCGGCCTTGCCCCAGTTGATGTTGGCGTGCTCGGAGTTGCCGACCTCGCCGACGGTGGCCCGGCACCGCGCGTCCACGTTGCGGATTTCACCCGAGGGCATCCGCAGCTGGGCGTACGGGCCATCCTTGGCCACCAGCTGCACCCGGGCACCGGCAGACCGCGCGATCTTGGCGCCGCCACCGGGGCGGAGCTCGATCGCGTGGATCACGGTGCCGGTCGGGATGTTGCGCAGCGGCAGGTTGTTACCCGGCTTGATGTCCGCACGCGCACCGCTCTCGATGGCGTCGCCCTGCTTGATGTTGTTCGGCGCGATGATGTAGCGCTTCTCGCCATCGGCGTAGTGCAGGAGCGCGATCCGAGCGCTGCGGTTCGGGTCGTACTCGATGTGCGCGACCTTGGCCGGCACACCGTCCTTGTCGTTGCGGCGGAAGTCGATCACGCGGTAAGCCCGCTTGTGACCGCCACCCTTGTGCCGCGTGGTGATCTTGCCCTGAGCGTTGCGGCCCGCCTTCTTGTTCAGCGGGCGCACCAACGACTTCTCCGGCTCCGTCCGGGTGATCTCGGCGAAGTCGGACACGCTCGCGCCACGACGGCCCGGCGTCGTCGGCTTGTACTTGCGAATGCCCATTGTTAACGCAACCTCGTCCTAATCAGCACCGGTCAGGCGGCCGGTCCGCCGAAGATCTCGATCGGCTTGCTCTCCGGCGACAGGGTGACGATCGCCCGCTTGGTGTCCTTGCGCTTGCCGAACCCGGCCCGGGAACGCTTGCGCTTGCCATTGCGGTTGATCGTGTTGACGCTGGTCACCTTGACGTCGAAGATCTTCTCGACCGCGATCTTGATCTCGGTCTTGTTCGAGCGCGGGTCCACCAGGAAGGTGTACTGCCCCTGTTCGAGCAGCCCGTAGCTCTTCTCGGAGATCACCGGCGCAAGGATGATGTCTCGCGGGTCGGCGCTCACTGCTGTGCCTCCTCTGCGGAAGACGCGGCGGCCTTGACCGACCGGCCCTTGACGGGGCCCGCGACGAAACGCTCGAACGCGGCCTTGGTGAACACCACGTCATCGCTGTTGAGGACGTCGTAGGTGTTCAGCTGGCCCGGGTCGATCAGGTGCACGTTCTGCAGGTTCCGCAGGCTCAGCCACGAGTTCTCCTCCTCATGGCGGTTGAGCACGACCAGAACCTTCTTGGCCTCGGTCCAGTTGCTCAGCGCGGTCTTCGCCGACTTGGTGGACGGCGTCTCGCCGCCGACCACGCCGGTGACCACGTGCAGCTGGCCGGCGCGAACCCGGTCGGAGAGGGCACCGCGCAGGGCGGCGACCTTCATCTTCTTCGGGGTCCGCTGCGAGTAGTCCCGCGGCTGCGGCCCGTGGACGACGCCACCGCCGGTGAACTGCGGGGCCCGGATGGAGCCCTGCCGGGCGTTGCCGGTGCCCTTCTGGCGGTACGGCTTCTTGCCACCGCCAGACACCATGCCGCGCGTCTTGGTGGAGTGGGTGCCCTGGCGCGCGGCGGCCAGCTGGGCCACCACGACCTGGTGCATCAGGGCCACGTTCGCCTGCACGTCGAAGATCTCGGCGGGCAGGTCGACGGTGCCGTCGGTCTTACCGTCCGGGGTACGGACGTCGAGCGTCAGGCTCATCACGCACCACCCTTCGCGGGACTCTTAACCAGGACCAGGCCGCCCTTGGGACCGGGGACGGCACCCTTGATCAGCAGCAGGCCGGTCTCCGACTCCACCTTGTGAACCTTCAGGTTCTGGGTGGTGACGCGGTCCGAGCCCATCCGCCCGGCCATCCGCATGCCCTTGAACACGCGGCCCGGGGTGGCGCAGCCACCGATGGAGCCCGGCTTGCGGTGCACCGCCTGGGTACCGTGGCTGGCACCCTGGCTGCGGAAACCGTGCCGCTTGATGGTGCCCGCGAAGCCCTTGCCCTTGCTGGTGCCGACCACGTCGACCACCGCGCCCGCCTCGAAGACGTCCGCGCCGATCTCCTGGCCCAGCTCGTACTCACCGGCATCCGCGGTGCGCAGCTCCACGACGTGGCGGCGCGGGGTGACGCCGGCCTTGGTGAAGTGGCCGCTCCGCGGCTTGTTCACCTTGCGCGGGTCGATGGCACCGAACGCCAGCTGCACGGCCGAATAGCCGTCTTTCTCGGGGGTCCGAATCTGGGTGACCACGTTCGGCCCGGCCTGCACGACCGTCACCGGGACAATCCGGTTCTGATCGTCGAAGACCTGGGTCATGCCGAGCTTGGTGCCCAGAATCCCCTTGATCTGCCTGTCAGACATAGGTCTCGTTCTCTCCAGCTACCTCGTCGCCGCGCTTACTGGATGTTCACGTCGACGCTGGCCGGCAGGTCGATGCGCATCAACGCGTCAACCGTCTTCGGCGTCGGTTCGAGGATGTCGATGAGCCGCTTGTGCGTCCGCATCTCGAAGTGCTCCCGCGAGTCCTTGTACTTGTGCGGGGAGCGGATGACGCAGTAGACGTTCTTCTCCGTGGGCAGCGGCACCGGCCCGACGACCTGAGCGCCGGTGCGCGTCACGGTCTCGACGATCTTGCGCGCGGACGCGTCGATCGCCTCGTGGTCGTAGGCCTTGAGCCGGATGCGGATCTTCTGTCCCGCCATAGTGGCTTGCCGTTCCTCTAGTCTCGTGCCGCGGTTTCGTCTTGGGTGCGGGTGCACCGCACCTTCGCGGGCGGTGGTGCCCCACGCGGCCTCAGCCTTGTGTCGTCCCGATGCACGGGAGGCGCCACAGCTCTCAGTCCGCCCCTGTTCAGGTATCTGGTGCCCGGTACCCGCGGTCGGGCGTGTCGCCCGGCTACCGCATACTGGTCCCCGCGAACGTCGCCGACGGGGTGGGCCTTGCGGCCCGTACACCTTCTTGTGCCCTGTTCGGCACACCACCGGGAATCCGGCGGCATCAGCACCGTCTGAGAACAGTCCTGAACCGGAACAAGGGCGCGAGGCCCTCGCAGCAAGGCGGCCGGAGCTTCGAACTTTTCGACTTCGGTCAGTTCAAAACCCGGCCGCCCTGAACGAGCAACCCCTACAGCATGACATACCCATTTATCCAGCCCAAACCGGGGTGGGGTTACGGGGAGAACTGTTGCCGGGCGCACTTCGCTGAGGCGGTTCCGGCGGACGAAACCCTCGGCGGTTGTCATCGAAAAGCAAGAGGACCCGCCCCCGAAGGTGGTTCGGGGGCGGGCCCTCGTCACGTCACTTGAGAATCTTGGTGACGCGACCGGCGCCGACGGTGCGGCCACCCTCGCGGATCGCGAAGCGCAGACCTTCGTCCATCGCGATCGGCTGGATCAGGGCGACCGTCATCTCGGTGTTGTCGCCCGGCATGACCATCTCGGTGCCCTCGGGGAGGGTCACCACACCGGTCACGTCGGTGGTGCGGAAGTAGAACTGCGGCCGGTAGTTGTTGAAGAACGGCGTGTGCCGGCCACCTTCGTCCTTGGACAGGATGTACACCTGAGCCTCGAAGTCGGTGTGCGGGGTGGTGGTGCCGGGCTTCACGACGACCATGCCGCGCTCGACCTCTTCGCGCTTGATACCGCGAATCAGCAGACCGACGTTGTCACCCGCCTGCCCCTCGTCGAGCAGCTTGCGGAACATCTCGACACCGGTGACGGTGGTCTTGATCGGCTTCTCCTTGATGCCGACCATCTCCACCTCCTCGTTCACCTTGACGACACCGCGCTCGATGCGGCCGGTGACCACGGTGCCGCGGCCGGTGATGGAGAAGACGTCCTCGATCGGCATCAGGAACGGCTTCTCGATCTCGCGGACCGGGTCCGGGACGTTCTCGTCCACCGCGTCCATCAGCTCGACGATCTTGGCGCCCCACTCGGCGTCGCCCTCCAGCGCCTTCAGCGCGGAAACGCGGACCACCGGCACGTCGTCACCCGGGAACTCCTGGGCCGACAGCAGCTCGCGGACCTCCATCTCGACGAGCTCGAGGATTTCCTCGTCATCGACCATGTCGGCCTTGTTCAGCGCGACCAGGATGTAGGGCACACCGACCTGGCGGGCCAGCAGCACGTGCTCGCGGGTCTGCGGCATCGGGCCGTCGGTCGCCGCGACCACCAGGATCGCGCCGTCCATCTGCGCGGCACCGGTGATCATGTTCTTCACGTAGTCAGCGTGACCCGGGGCGTCCACGTGGGCGTAGTGGCGCTTCTCGGTCTGGTACTCGACGTGCGCGATCTGGATGGTGATGCCGCGCTCGCGCTCCTCCGGCGCCTTGTCGATCTCGTCGAACGGCGTGAAGGGGTTCAGCTCCGGGTACTTGTCGTGCAGAACCTTGGTGATGGCCGCGGTGAGCGTGGTCTTGCCGTGGTCAACGTGACCAATGGTCCCGATGTTGACGTGCGGCTTGTCCCTCTCGAACTTCGCCTTAGCCACTGGATTGTCCTCCTGGACTTGTTAACTTTCCGCCGTACGACTTGTTGTGCCAGGCGGAGTCCTGTCGGGTAGGTGACGAGCGGGCCCCCGATCCCGGAAGAACACTGTCCTTTCGGGGTGGCGGCCCGTCCGCCGCCGAACTGGAGGGGATTGCTCCCCGGTCGCCTTCGCGAGGCGTTGCCTCCCGCTCGGTCCCGGCTGGCCGCGACCGAGCAGCGGGTCACTCGCCCGTTGCCTTGGCGATGATCTCCTTAGCCACGTTCGCCGGAACCTCGGCGTAGGAGTCGAACACCATCGAGTAGTTGGCACGACCCTGGGTCTTGGACCGCAGGTCGCCGACATACCCGAACATCTCCGACAGCGGCACGAGAGCCTTGACGACGCGGGTACCGCTGCGCTCCTCCATGGCCTGGATCTGGCCACGGCGGGAGTTCAGGTCGCCGATGACATCGCCCATGTAGTCCTCGGGCGTGGTCACCTCGACCGCCATCATCGGTTCGAGCAGCGCCGGGGAGGCCTTCGCAGCGGCCTCCTTCAGCGCCATCGAACCCGCGACCTTGAACGCCATTTCCGACGAGTCGACCTCGTGGTACTGGCCGTCGAGCAAGGTCACCTTCACGCCGACCAGCGGGTAGCCGGCCAGCACGCCGTACTGCATCGCGTCCTGCGCGCCCTGATCCACCGACGGGATGTACTCCCGCGGGATGCGCCCACCGGTGACCTTGTTCGCGAACTCGTAGGTCGCGCTCTCGGACGTCTGCTCGATCGGCGACAGGCCGATGATCACGCGCGCGAACTGACCGGAACCACCGGTCTGCTTCTTGTGCGTGTACTCGTACTTGTCGATCGACTTGCGAATCGTCTCGCGGTAGGCCACCTGCGGCTTGCCGATGTTGGCCTCGACCTTGAAGTCGGTCCTCATCCGGTTGACGAGCACCTCGAGGTGCAGCTCGCCCATGCCCTTGATGATGGTCTGACCAGTTTCCTCGTCCAGCTTGACCTGGAACGTGGGGTCTTCCTCGGCGAGCTTCTGGATCGCCGTGGACAGCTTCTCCTGGTCGGCCTTCGTCTTGGGCTCGATGGCCACCTCGATGACCGGTGCCGGGAAGGTCATCGACTCCAGCACGATCGGGTTCGCCGGGTCGCAGAGCGTGTCACCGGTGGTGGTGTCCTTCAGGCCGATCACCGCGTAGATGTGGCCCGCCTGGATTTCGTCGACCGGGTTCTCCTTGTTGGAGTGCATCTGGAACATCTTCCCGATGCGCTCCTTGCGCTCCTTGGTCGAGTTGATGACCTGGGTGCCCGCGGAGACCTTGCCCGAGTAGACCCGGACGTAGGTGAGCTTGCCGAAGAACGGGTGCACGGCGATCTTGGACACCAGCGCGGCGAACGGCTCGTCGGTGCTGGGCTTGCGCTCGGCCGGGGTCACACCGTCGGGCAGCAGGCCCTGCACCGGCGGGACGTCCAGCGGCGAGGGCAGGTAGTCCACCACCGCGTCCAGCATCGGCTGGACACCCTTGTTCTTGAACGCAGTACCGCAGAGCACCGGGAACGCCTCGCGGCTGTTGGTCAGCTTGCGGATGCCGCTCTTGATCTGCTCCTCGGTCAGCTCCTCGCCACCGAAGTAGGCCTCCATCAGAGCCTCGTCGGACTCCGCGACGGCCTCGATCAGCTTCTCGCGGTATTCCGCGGCCTGCTCGGCGAGGTCGGCCGGGATGTCCTCGACCTCGTAGTCCTCACCCTTCTTGACCTCGCCGCGCCAGGTCAGGGCCTTCATCCGGACCAGGTCGACGACGCCCTGGAAGTCAGACTCGGCGCCGATCGGCAGCTGTAGCACCAGCGGCCGGGCGTGGAGGCGTTCCTCGATCGTCCGAACCGTGTAGTAGAAGTCCGCGCCCAGCTTGTCCATCTTGTTGACGAAGCAGATGCGCGGGACGTCGTACTTGTCCGCCTGACGCCAGACCTGCTCGGACTGCGGTTCGACACCTTCCTTACCGTCGAACACCGCGACCGCGCCGTCCAGGACGCGCAGCGACCGCTCCACCTCGACCGTGAAGTCGACGTGGCCCGGGGTGTCGATGATGTTGATCTGGGTGTCGCCCCAGAAGGTCGTGGTAGCAGCCGAGGTAATGGTGATACCCCGCTTCTGCTCCTCTTCCATCCAGTCCATCGTTGCGGCGCCGTCGTGCACCTCGCCGATCTTGTACGTGATCCCCGTGTAGTAGAGGATCCGCTCGGTCGTGGTGGTCTTGCCCGCATCGATGTGGGCCATGATGCCGATGTTGCGGACCTTGGTCAGGTCTGTCAGCACGTCGCGTGCCACGAGTTTCTTCCCCGTTCCCTATCAGCTGGTGCAACGTCCTTAGACAGGTGCAAAGCTGTCGAATCGGTGCGCCGAGGCGGGCAAGAGCCGACCCGACGTCACCAGCGGTAGTGCGCGAAGGCCTTGTTGGACTCCGCCATCTTGTGCGTGTCTTCACGCTTCTTGACGCTCGCGCCGAGACCGTTGCTCGCGTCCAGCAGCTCGTTCATCAGGCGCTCGACCATGGTCTTCTCGCGGCGCTGCCGGGAGTAACCGACGAGCCAGCGCAGCGCGAGGGTCGTCGAGCGGCCAGCGCGCACCTCGATCGGGACCTGGTAGGTCGCGCCACCAACGCGGCGGCTGCGGACCTCCAGGGTCGGCTTCACATTGTCGAGGGCGCGCTTGAGCGTGACGACCGGGTCGGTGCCGGTCTTCTCCCGGCAGCCTTCCAGCGCCGCGTAAACGATCCGCTCGGCCAGCGAGCGCTTGCCGTCCACGAGGACCTTGTTCACCAGCTGCGTGACCAGCGGCGCACCGTACACGGGGTCGGCGTGCAGCGGCCGCTTCGGGGCCGGACCCTTGCGGGGCATCAGCTCTTCTCCTTCTTCGCGCCGTACCGGCTGCGAGCCTGCTTACGGTTCTTCACACCCTGGGTGTCAGCGGAACCGCGGATGATCTTGTAGCGCACGCCGGGGAGGTCCTTCACACGGCCGCCACGAACGAGCACGATCGAGTGCTCCTGCAGGTTGTGGCCCTCGCCCGGGATGTAGGCCGTGACCTCGATGCCGCTGGTCAGCTTGACACGAGCGACCTTGCGCAGTGCCGAGTTGGGCTTCTTCGGGGTGGTCGTGTACACGCGGGTGCACACGCCACGCCGCTGCGGGCTCCCCTTGAGCGCCGCGGTCTTGGTCTTCGCGACCTTGTCCTGGCGGCCCTTACGGACCAGCTGCTGGATGGTGGGCATGGACCGGCTTTCTGTCAGCGTTCGCGTCTTCTGGTACTCGACCAAGCGGCCGCTCGTTCGAGCTTCGGCGTGCCCTGGCGTCGAGCACCTGTCAGGCACTGTGTTTCCGGACTCCTCCCGCACCACGAGGTCGGGCGTGTCGCCCACTCCCCGGCCTTTCGGCGCCGATGCGCCCCAATGGGAATGACCCCAGAGGGTTGTCGAGAGGAGTTCCACACATCCTCGGCGCTGGCGCGGTCTCAACCAGCGGCTGGCGACCACGTCATGCACGGGCATGCGGATCGACCCGATGGTGTTCGGGTCCGATAAACAAAGATACCTGCCCCGTTCTCAGAGGGTCAAAACGGGGTCCCCCTTGACCTGCTCGATCACCCGGCGCTGCGGTGGCGCCCATCTCCTGGGTGCGAGCTCACGTCTCCCTCGTCTGACACTCTACCCACGGCGACAAGACCTTCCCGCCCGGCGAGATGGATCACATCGGGTGACCCCTGGTGGGCATCACGACGACCCACCGGGCTCGGCCGATCGGCCGCCGGATCCTGGCACAGGATGCGGCCGTGGTCGTGGCGCAACGAGCGGATCAGCGTCCGGCCCACTTCCGCCCCTGCGGCGTTGGCCGAGCCCGGACCGACCAGCGAATCGGAAGCGTCGAATGCGGTGCTCGGCGCACGCTCGCCGGACGCGACCGGTGCTCGCAACGGGCTGGACGCGGAATCCGAGCTCGACGTTTGCTGAGAAGGGCGTCGCACACCTCTGCCAATGCAGTCTGCTGCTGTGCCGCCCCCGAAGATCACGATGCCGGCGCGTACCGGTTCTGCTCCGCGGTGTGACTGGCGTCTCCGGACAACGCGAGTCGGCCGGCTCAGACCTCGGCGAGCACACCCTCCGCGACCAGCGACTGGACATCGGCCGGGAGGACGAAGGCGGTGCCGCCGCCGACCTGCCCGAAGTCCGGCTTAGCCACCCCGGAGACCGCCCGGAGCACGGTGACCACCCGGTACCGGCGGTACTCCCCGGCCGGCTGCTGCGGCGGGGCGGACCGCTGCGGCAGCGTTGTGCCCGCGACGAAGACCGTGTTGCCCGCCGGGTTGCCGAACCGGTCGACCTCGTCGCCCGCGCGCAGTTCGACGAGGAACTTGTCGTCGTAGGCATCCAGCGGCGGCTCGCCGGGCAGCGGCCGGATCGGGCACTCGAAGTCGGCCAGCGGCTCGTCGGGCGCGCGCAGGAACAGGTCGCGGGTCAGCGCCATCGCGCCGACCAGTTGCGCGGCGGCGCCGAACGGCTCCGGGAACCGGGACTTGTTCTTGACCTCGCCGTTGTCGACGCAGAACACCGACCACCAGCCGTCGAGCTCGCGGAGCATGGCCCAGCCGCCCTCGACAGGCTGCTCGAAGCTGTAGAACCGGCGGCTCATGCCCATCGCGCCGATGATCGCCCCGGCCAGCTCGATCGCCTCGGCCGCCGGGACGTTCTCCAGGGTGTCGGCGTCGGCGCCCAGCACCAGCGCCTTCGCCTCCGCCGCGGCGCGCTCGGCCACGGCGTCCGGCGGCCGGTGGCCGGTGCGCCGGATGTGTTCGAGGAAGTCGCGTGGCGGCGCAATGTCGTGCGCCTCCAGGTAGTAGGCCATCGCCAGCGGCCACACCCAGACGCCGTCGGTGTGGAACTGCTTCGGCACCTCCGGCGGACGCTGCGGGTCCACCTCATCCGGCGAGGTGCCGGGGGCCGACAGGAGGATCTCGCCGCCGAAGAGGTAGTCGAGGACCATCTGCTTCTCCGCCCACGGCAGCGCGGGCCGATGCGCCACCGGGCGGTCGTCGGCGTCGCGGCCGTCGAAGACCTGGACCATCCGCACCGGGCCGGGCTGATCGGAGTTGCCTCGGTTGTTCACGTGGTGCTGCCACGCGGCTTCGAGCAGCCAGTCCGGTGCGGTCGTGCAAGGGAAGAAGCGCAACTCGTCGTAGCAAGCGCGGAGGTCCGCGCCTGCGCGGGTCCACTGTGGTGCGTCGTGCCCGGTCCGGTAATCGGCGCCGTCGCCGCTGATGGTGAGGCGCGCGGAGGTCCACGCGCCGGTCTCCGGGCGGTACTCGACGTCGCGCAACCGGCGCAGCACGTCGACGACCTCCTGCGCGGGGATCCACTGGTGTTCTTCGTCGGTGGTCACCGTCGCGGTGATCTCGATCCGGGTGCCCAGGGCCGTGCAGTTCACCCGGACCTCTCGGCAGCCTTCCGGCAGCGCGGCGGCGACCGCGTCCTGCAGCGCACCGACCAGTTCCCGCTGCAGCGCCGACCGATCCGGCACCTGGCCGAAGGCCGCGGGCGCCGGGAACTGCGGCCGCACCGGACGCGCGTCATCCTCCTGGTCGAAGAACACCGCGGTCACCTGCTCGACCGGGATCGGGTCCGGGCTGCCATCGACCCGCACCGCGCCGTCAAGCAACTCGGTCATCAACCGCGACACGCCATCGACCGCGCAGTGCGTGCCCCAGATGTGGGTCCCGAGGATCACTTATCTTCCCCCTCGAACGTTTCGGCGTGGACGGGACCGCTGATGCGCCGGGGCGCGGGCTTGGGCGCCGGGAACTCGGCGACGGGCAGCGCGGGTACTGGCACGGCCGACCACTGCGGACGGACCGGGTAGCGCTCGTTCCAGTCCTCGTCGGACGGCGGCTCGATGGCGGCCGGGCCCGGCTGGAACGCACCCCGGCCGAACTCTGCGGCGCAGTCCAGCGCCATCTGCTCGATGACGTCGCGCAGTTCCAGCTCGGCCAGCCAGTCGACCGGCAGCGCACTGACGCCGAGCAGCGCGCCGACGATGTTCCCGCAGATCGCGCCGGTGGAGTCGCTGTCCCCGTCGTGGTGCACGGCGATCCGCAGCGCGAACTCGACGTCCTCGCCACCGACCAGCGCCGCGCACACGGCGATGGCCAGCGCCTCCTCGCCGACCCAGCCGCCGCCGAGGGTTTCGGCGACCTGCTGCGGCGTCGGCACGCCCGCTTCGGCCAGCGCCACGGCGGCCTTCAGCATCGCGCTGGTCTCCTGATGGTCCTCCCAGGTCTCCAGGACCTGCAGGGCCAGCCACACCCCGTCGTCGAGGCCGCGGCCGAGCAGCGCCTGCTGGACGATCACCGCGAGCGCGCCGGCGGACTGGTAGCCGGCGGGGTGGCTGTGGGTCAGCGCGGCGGTGCGGGCCGCCAGCCGGAACACCTCGGCCGGGTCGGTGGAGCACAGCGCGACCGGGGCGGCGCGCATCACGCCGCCGCAGCCCTTGGAGTCGTTGATCTTCTCGGTGAACGAGCCGGCCGGGTGGCCGTCGCCGAACCGGGCCAGCGCACGCCACACGGTCTTACCGGGGGCGCGGGTCTTGAACAGGCCGGGCACCTCGATCAGCCAGCCGTCCGGCGCGAGGTAGTCGCCAAGGAACCGCCCGGCGGCAGCTTCCCAGTCGACGCCCTGGGTATGCAGCCAGCGCTGGTAGGCGAGTTGCACCTCGGGCAGCGGGTCCTCGGAGCCGAGCATCCGGTTGGCGACGCTGCCGCGGATCACGCCTTCGGCGGTGAACAGCGTCATCTGTGTGTCGTCGGTGATCGCGCCGTGCACCCCGTACGCCTCGCGCAGCCCGCTCGGGCCGTCGGGCCCGAAGCGCTTGGAAATCTCCTCGGCGCTGATGAACTCCAGGTCGGAGCCGAGGGCGTCGCCGAGCGCTCCGCCGAGGAAGCAACCCAGCACCCGCTCGGTGAGGGACGGAGCGCTGTCGTCGGGGCGGTCGGCCTTGGCGTGCCCGCCGCGAACGATCGGCGGCACCGCCGGCACCGCTTCCGGAAACTTCGGCGCTGCGTCGGCGGATTCGCCCTGCTGGAGTTCGGCGTCCGACCGCACGGATCGGGCGACCTCGGTCGGCTCGACCTCCCCCGCTCCAGTCGGCTCGGCTGCCTTTGACGAGGCAATGGCCCCCGACAGGATGTGGTGCCCGACGTCAGCAGCGCCCGTGGGTCCGGCCGCGACGGCCTCGGCTGCCTCCACCGGCTCGGCTTCTTCCGCGACTGCCGCTAGCGGGTCAACGCGGCGAGCGATGTGATCGACGCTCGACGGTCCTGCGCTCCGGGTCCCCGGCTTGGCTTCAACGGTGGCCGACTCTGGCGAGCCGACATCAGCACTCCCCGGCGCGACGCGGTCCGCGACGACGTCGTCATCGACATCCGACAGCCGGGACTCCGCGTCCGCATCCTCCACGCGCTTATCAGCACTCGGTCGCTGGACCGCCGCCGGCTCGATCTCAGCGGCATCCGCAAGCTCGACCGCCGCGTCGATGTCCTCCGGCGCGGTCTCCGCAGTCGGCAGGACCGCTCCGTCCACCTTCGGCAACGCGGCGAGCGCGTCTGCTTCCGGCGGGACCGATCCGGCGGCTTCCGGCCAGTACTCCTCGGCAGTGATGTGTGTCGGTGCGTCGGATACGACCTGGTCCACCGCGGCTTCGAGCTCGTCGGGGGCCGTCTCGAACTCGGTTGATTCGAGGTCGATCGGGGCGCGCGCGGGCGGCTGCATGTCGACCGGCTCTCGCTCCGGCGTCGGCTGCCCAGCGACGGGCGGCTCGGCGTCGAGCGGATCTTCGGCGGCAGGAGCCGGGACGACGTCCTCCGCAACGAGTCCCTGCGGCACAGACATCTCCGGCTCGGCGACCGCCTCTTCGACCGCCCTGCCGGCGACCTCCGGGAACTCCTCGGACGCGGCGTTTCTTGGTTCGTCGGCAGCGCGCTCCGGTTCGGCAGCTTCGGCCGCAGCGCCACCAGCCGCGATCTCCACCGGCTCCGCGGGTTCTGCGATCGCTGCTTCACGCTCTGCGAACTCCTCGGACGCCGCGATCTCGGCCTCACCGGCGACGCGCTCCGCTGAGTCCGGTTCGGCGGCCGAGTCCTCGGGCGCCCCAGTCGCTGCTTCGGCTTCGTCGTCGGCAGGTCGCGACGCGAATGCCGTAGCGGCGGCGATGTCGTCGGCCTCCGGCACGACGATCGGCGTGAAATCGCGCTCAGCCGCTGCGGAAACGGCCTGCGGCCACTCCTCGGAAATCAGCGGCTCGCGCTCTTCGACCAATCCCGAGCGGGCATGGTCCCGAGGCACAACCGGTGTCGGCCGGGCTTCGTCCCGGTGCTTGGCCGGCGCCGTGAATCCCTGGGCCCGAGCCGCGACCTCGTTCGCCGCGCGGGGGGCGGCAAGCGGCGGGAAGGCCGCTATCTGCGGCTCCCGTTCGAACTGCTCCGGGGCGACCGCATCCGCAGGAGCGTCGATCGTCGGGAATAGCGCGGTGGTTTCGACCGGTGCTTCGGCCGACAGCAGGCGCGGCACCGGGATCGGCCCGGTGCTCGACGGGTCGGTCACCGCGAATTCCACCGGATCCGCCGGGGTTTCAACCCGGGCCGCCGGGAACGTCGGTGCCCCGATGTTCTCCGCGCGCGCGCTCTGCGCCGGCATGCCCTGCGGGGGCATGTCGGTAGCATCCGACGATGCCGTGATCGCCGGCATGATCATGGTCTGATCGGCGGAGCCTTCGACGGTGTTCGGCGAGCCGCCGGCGAGTTCTTGGGGGGCGGCGAGCCGCCGCGGGTTCGGCGAGTACCGCTGCGCCCACTGCGGCGGCGGTGGCGGCGCGAAGGCTTCGGTGGCGTCCGCGCAGAGGATCTCGATGATCTCGCGAAGTTCGAGTTCGCCCACCCACTGCGCGGGAATCCCACTCGGCCCGTAGATCGCTCCGGCGAGCTGCCCGGCCAGCGCACCGGTGACGGCGCTGTCGCTGGACTGGTTCACGGCGAGCCGCACCGCGTCGGCGAAGTTCCGGGTGCTGCCCACCGCGGCCAGCGCGATGCCGAGTTCGCCGGGCTTGTCCTCGGTGTCGAATTCGATGTCGATGTCCGATGGGGAGGGTCGGATGCCCCGCTGCCCGACGAACATCGCCGCGTGCACGGTCCGCCGGACATCGGCGGGAACCTCGCGGACCTGGTAGGCGCTGCCGAGCCGGTTGCGGTCGGATGCGGTCACGGCGTCCCACAACGGCACCCCGCGGATCAGCTGCGCCAGCACGTCGCCGTGCATGCCGGCCGCGCTGATCGTGTTCGGGGCGGAGGTGAACAGGTTCGCGGTCGAAGCGCCGGTCGAGTACACGGCCTCCGGCACGTTCGACCACACCATGGCCGGCGCCGCCCAGGCCACGCAGTCCGCCAAACCGTCCGCACCGGTCGGGGGTCGGAGCAGGCCGTCGGCGCCCAGCGGGGACCGCCGGGCCATCCGACCGAGTAGGGCGATCGCCGCCCCGTCCGGGTTGCGGGTCGAGTACAGCTCCGGCCGTTCAAGCAACCAGCTGGTGGGCGCGGGTTCTGCCGACAGGTAGGTCGACATCGCGTAATCCCACGGAACACCCTGGGTGTACAGCCAGCGCAGGTAGTTGGTGAAGACGAACTCCGTGGGCAACCAGCCGCTGCCGCCGGGGTTGGCGGCCTTCGCGCGCAGCAGGGCTTCCAGGGTGAACACGGTGAGCTGGGTCAGATCGGTGACCGCGCCGCGCCGCCCGTACACGGGCAGGTAGTCGACGACGCCTTGCGGCCCGAACCACTGCTGGATCTCGGCGGTGCTCGTGCCCCGCACGCCAGCCCCGAGCGCGTCGCCGACGGCCCCGCCGAGCATGGCGCCACGGAAACGTTTCGCCCACGACAGCTGCGGTGGTTGGGCGTCGGTCATCGCGATGTCTCCCTCGTGGTCACCAGGCGGGGTACCGCCGGGTCCACCCCGGATCGGTCGGCGGCCCGGGGCTGAACTCGACCAGCGCATCCTTGGCCAGCGTCTCGACGAGCTCGCGCAGCTCCAGGGACGCGAGCCACTCCGGTGGAACGGCCCGTGCCCCGTGAAGCGCCCCAGCAATGTTGCCGCACACGATCCCCGTGGAATCGGAGTCCCCCGAGTGGTTCACGGACAGCAACAAGGCGTCCCGAAGGTTATCCGTGGCCAGCACGGCGTAAAGCCCGATCGCGAGAGCTTCTTCCCCGACCCAGCCCTGACCGAGTGTGTCCTTGATCTCCTCGGGAGTGACGGCGCCCTTCTCGGCGAGCTCGACGGCGGCGTCGAGGATCTGCAACTGCTCCTCGTGCCCCCGCCACCTGAGCAGCAGATCCCGCGCCATCCGAACGCTTTCCGGCAACGGCACGTCGCGGATGAGCTGGTGAACGATCACCGCGAGCACTCCGGCGGAGAGGTAGCCGCTGGGGTGGCTGTGCGTCAGTGCAGCGGTGCCGACCGCGGCGTAGAAGACCTCGGCAGGATCGTTGGACCACACCGCGACCGGGGCGGCGCGCATGACAGCGCCGCAGCCCTTGGAGTCGTTGATCTTGAACTGCGGGTTGGCGTGCTGATGCGTCTGCGCGAACTTGGCGAGGGCGGACATGCAGGTGCTACCCGGAGCCCTCAGGCTGAACAGCTCGGGTCGCGTGATCAACCACCCGTCGGGCTGCTGCAGATGCCGCGCATAGGGGCCACCTGCCTGCGCCCACGGCTGGTTCTGCGTGTGGAACCAGCGCTGATAAGCGTGCTGAACCTCGGGAACGGGATCGTTGTCGGTCGGATTGATCCGCCGAGCGACGTGAGCCCGGATGAGGCCCTCAAGGGTGAAGAGCATCATCTGCGTGTCATCGGAGATCTGGGCAACGCCATCCCGAAGCACCGCAGCGGTGAGCCCAGCAGCCCCGTGGTTCTGCCGAATCATCCCGATGTCGTGGAACTCAATGGCATACCCGAGCGCATCCCCCATCGCGCCAGCGAGCATCGACCCGATGAACCGCTCGTGCGGGTCGAGTGGTTTAACCGGCTTGGGGTGCCGCGGCGGGGCCGGAGCTGCATGCGGCTGCGCTTCGGGCTGCCCCTGGTTCTCGCCTGGCTGCTCCGCTTGCGATTCGAGCGCGGTCAGCAGGAGTGTCCCGGAGATGTGCGCTTGGTGGCGCGCACCCAGGTCGATGACGAGGTCGGCTTCGGCGAGCAACGGCTTGATAGCTGCGGTGCTGGCCTTGACGGCACCCTTCGCGAAGTCCGGCAAGTACTTGACGCTGGAGGCCGCGACGACCACCCGCTTCTCGCCGAGGGGGAACAGCGGCGCGGCACCGTCTTCCTCCACCACCAGGGCGAACTCGGACTGATTGACCACCGACACCAGCAACTCGTCCGCGACCTGGCCAGTCGCATGCAGGTGCAGGAACTTCTCGAGGCTGCTCTCGGGCTGCGGGAAGCCCAAGGTCACCGGCGAGGGCCTATACCCGGGGTTCGGCCGGTACCGGCCGGTGACCGTGCCGCTCTCGTCCACCCAGTACTCGCCGACGAAGCCGTACTCGGGGGTTTTATCCCGGGATTGCTCGCGGTACATGCGATCGGGGACGGCCAGCCAGGTGCTGGGCTTCTGCATCCCCTCGGTCCGCAACGCATCGGTGATCCCGGGCGCGGAGTGCTCAATGGCGCGCTCGCCGATCAACGTCAGGTCGTGCGCATCACCGCTGGTGACGATGTGCACGTTCCGCTCCTCGATCAACGGCAAGATCTGATACCCGTTGACGGGCGCAGTGCCGGGCGCGAAGTCCGGCACGGCGTCCTTGCCGGTGCAAACCCAGATCTGCTGCTTGGGCTGGTCCTTGATGTTGAACATCACGGGATCCGGCGAATCCGGCGAGCTGATCAGCAGCAGCCGCGCGACCAGGAACTCCCGGTAGACGTCCTCGATCGGCCCCTGCTGCCCCGCATACCGCTCGATCGCTTGCTCCAGCGCGGACAACTCCGGTCGCCCCATCTTCGCCTCCCCAGCAGAGCCCGATTCACCACTCCCACCCGAGTCTGTCAGTTCGCCACCCTCTCCTGAACTTCCACGCCGAGAGTCACCGCAGGACGCGGCAACCGCTCGCGGCCGTCAAACGGCGTCTCGGCGCTAGCGGGCCATTTCCGCAACACCGCCACGGCGCTGCGGAGGCAGTCGAAGAACGGCACTTCACGGATCTGCTGATGCAGGAGCACGGCCGAAGTCCCGATTGGGAGGTGGTCATCGGCACGGTGCGTCGACATCGCGATTTTGACGGCTGCGGAGAAGACTTCCGACGGGTCGTTGGACCACACGGCGGCCATCGCCGCTCGCGGCACCCCGCCGCCTCCGGCACCGCGGCCTTATGTGCCAGGCTGCGAACCGTTTCCAGCGAACGACTCCAACGCCGCAACGGTCGCCGAATCGGCAGCCCGAATGCCGAACAGGTCGACTCGTCTCCGCTCCGCTCGTCGGCTCTGCCGTACCTCACCACGCCGGATACCGGCGCAACCA
This sequence comes from Saccharopolyspora sp. NPDC000995, assembly GCF_053599315.1. NCBI lineage: Bacteria > Bacillati > Actinomycetota > Actinomycetes > Pseudonocardiales > Pseudonocardiaceae > Saccharopolyspora > Saccharopolyspora sp. NPDC000995. The sequence goes on along the minus strand of NZ_JBSFLZ010000005.1, from coordinate 75,145 downwards.
GGCTTCGTCGGTCGGGGGACCCGGGCTGAACTCCACGAGCGCATCCTTGGCGAGCGTCTCGATCGCATCGCCGAGTACCAATGGAGCACGCAGGTCCGACGGAATCGCTTGCACACCGAAATCGGCACCGATGAGCATCCCGCTGATCGCCCCGACCACGGATCGGTGCTCCGTGTAGTTCATGGCCAGCAGAAGCGCTTCACGTACGTAGTCACTGGCCATTCCGATGTAGACCGCTATTTGCAGGTTCTCGCCCGACACCGGATCGAACTCGAAGGAATCCTCGCGCTTTCGGCCGAAGAGGTTGCTGAAGAAGCCGCGTTGGTGGGCTGCGTCGGCTTGGTGGCCGAAGCGGGTCCACTCCGGTTCGTGGCCCGGGGGTAGTGGGCTTTCGTGGACCTCCTTCGTGCCGTCCGGGCTGAAGCTGACCCACTCGCCCGGCTCGTCGAAGCGCGGTTGCGGCGTGCCGAAGGCGTCCGGGTGGAACTCCGCTCGGCTTCCGCTCGCGTACATGTTGCCGAAGTTGTCGACCCAGGCGTCCTTGTTGGGCGCGAGGACCTCTACGCCCAGTTCCTTCGACAGCTGTTGGGCGAAGTTCGGGGAGCCGTCTGGCAGGTCGGCGCCTGTTCGACAGGACAGCAGGCGCACCGGTGCGCCTTCCTTGTAGCCTGGGGCACCCTTGATGATCTCGGCGAGTTCCTCGGCCGAAAGCTGCTGGCCGTTGAACGTCACGCCGTCCGGGCTGCCATGCACTTCTACGGTGAACCTCTTCGGGTCCACCGATGGCCGCGGCATGCGCTGGGCGAAGTCCGCGCCGCCGTAGTAGCCCTGCCGCGAATGCCGAATCATTGAGAGGCCGGAACCCGTGTTGCGGATCCCAAGGCCCGTTCCGCCGAGCTTCGTGCGCAGCTCGCCGGAGATGTCCAGCTTCTCGTGCTCCCCGACGCCGTTGTTCCATCGGTGCTCAAACGGGTTTTCCGGCGCCCTTTCGGCGGCCATCGACTCCGGTGTGGAGCGCGGCGGGGATTGCGGGACCGGTTCCGGGGTGTGCGGCCGGTCCGGCTGGTGGTAGCCGAGCGACTCCGCGCGAATCCTGGCGTCCCCGGCCACCCGCTGCTGCCAGCCCGGACCCCAGTGTCGGAAACCCTCGCCCTTGACGTGCGCGAAGTTCTCGTGCTTGACGTCGGCCCACCTGCAACGGTCGGCGTCGGGGTGCCGGACCGCCGCCTGCGGGTGGTTCACCCGCGGCGCATCCACGCGCGGTAGGTCCGGACCGTGCGGCGTGCCGACGCGGGGCACGTCGGGGCCTTGCGGGGTCGTGTGCTGGCGCGAATTGGCCGGATCGTTGAGGCGGGATGGCGTTTCCGACTGCCGCTGGCGTGGCATCTCCGCCCTGTCGGTCCGTCCATTTCGGACAGGGCCGTCGGGGCCGGCCGGGCGATCCGGACCATTCGGCCGGGACGGAGCTTCCGGAGGCATCGGGCCGTCCGGCCGCGCCGGGGAATCGGGGCGCCCGGGGCCATTCGGCCAGGACGGGGCGTCAGGGCGTGCCGCGGCGTGGGGGCCGGTCGGGCGCGATGGAGCGCCTGGGTGCCCGGGGCCATCCGGGCGTGCGGGGCTGTTGGGGCGAGCCGAGCCAGTGGAACTGCCTGCGTGAGCGGGGCTGTTGGGGCGAGCCGGCGTGTCCGGCCGCACCGGCCCAAGTGCTCCGGGGCGGGTCGAACCGTGGGGACCAGCAGGACCGTTCGGCCGTGCCGGGGCATTCGGTCGCATCGAGGCGCTAGGGGAATCCGGCTGCATCGGGCCATTCGGGCCGTTCGGGTGTGCCGGAGCGTTCGGCCGCATCGGGGCGTCGGGACGTACGGGACCGTTCGGGCCCGCCGAACCGCTGGGATGCCCCGGCCCCTGCGGCCCTGCCAGGCCGCCCGGGCGGGCCGGTCCTCCCTGCCCTGCCGGGCCGTCGGCCCTCGCCGGCCCTTCGGGCCGTGCACCGCTTGGGCGGCTCGGTGCGTCCGGCTTCGTTGGTCCGCGGCTCGCCCGGGTGCCCTCCGGACCGCGTGGCCGCGGCGCCTCGGGGCTGCGCCCGCTGCGCATGCTCCGCCCGGCTGCGCCGGGGCTACCGGAGGTACCCGTCCATCCGCCGCCCGATCCCGGGCGTCGGCTTCCCGGTGCGGATGCCCCACCGGTTCCGCCTGGCGCACCCGAGCCTGCGCCGCCGACGGCTCCGCCGCCGGACCCGGGCTGATCGGGCCGTGCCGAGGGGACGTTGGGGGGCGAGGCGAGGAAGCCCGCTTCCGTCGGTCGAGGCGGCGCGTCGACGCTGGCCGTCGACGTGTTCGCCGGAGTGCTCGGCGGGCGGTTGGCAACATCCGGGCCGTGCGAACCCGAAGCGCCGAATCCGCCGCTGGTAGGCGCCGGTCCGCCGCCTTGGCCGAAGTCACCACTGCCGGGGGCCGGTCCGCTGCCCGGACCGAAGCCACCTCCAGCGTGAGGCGGCCCGCCGCCGTAACCGAAGTCCGTGCCGTTGCCGGTCGGGGCCGGCCCGCCTCCCGGGTGCGAGCCGCCCGCCGGAGCGCTGTCGGGAGCCGATGCGGCGCGCGGGCCGTCCGCTGAATCGGCGGGGCCGTGGGAGCCGCCCGAGCCGCCGTGCTGCGAGCCGCCAGCCGAACAACTGTCCACTGAGGACGAACTATGCGCCGTATCTGCCGAGCGCGCGTCGGAGGTGGAGGACGATTCCGGGTCGTGCGAACTGGATTCGGCCCTGGCCCGTGGGGAATCGGAACCACTCGGAGAATTAGAACCGTCGCCGGAACCGGAGTCACCGTGCCCAGATCCGCCAGCGTCAGAGCCACCGTGCGACCCCGATCCACTCTGCGAGCCAGCACCACCGGAACCAGCGTCGCTGTGCGAACCCGAAACTCCGGGGCCGGAGTCTCCAGAGCCGTGCCGCTGTTCGACGCGGAACCCGAGCCAGTCGAGCCGCTGCCCGCAGAACCCGGGTTCGAGCCGTTGCCCGACGAGCCCGCACCGTCAACCGACGGGCCGGCCCCTTGTCCCGCACCATCACCGGACGATCCCGAACCGGAGCCGGTCCCGGAAGAACCGGAACCCGACCGGCCGCCGGAGGAGCCGGAATCACTACCGGTCCCGCTCCCCGAGCCGCCGTCGCCGTCCGGCCGCCTCCGGGCGCGTCCGGGCCGCCAAACTTGGCGTTGTGCTTGCCGACCACGTCGGTGCCGAAGACGTCGTCGACCTTCTTCCAGGTCTTATCCGCCAGCTTGTCGCCCAGCTTGCCCGCGACGTCCAGCTTGTCCGCGACCTTGCCGACGCCTTCGGCAGCTCGCTTCCCCATCTTGCCGAGGGCCTTCATGATGTCGCCGAAGACCTCGACCAGCTTCGTCAGCTTCGGTGCCACGTTGCTGATCGTCTTGATCAGCTTGGTGACGACCTTGGTGATCTTGGAAACAGTCTTGGCGATGAACGACACCGCCTGCGGCACCACCCAGGCCAGCGAAACCCCCGGCGGGGCCAGCGCTTCCAGGGCGTAGGTGATCAGGCGCGAGATGCAGTCTGCGACCAGGTCGCGGACGAACTCGCGGACGAACGAGACGACCTCGCCCATCACCGTCACCACGGTGCTGATGGTGTTGGCGAGCTCGGAGGCGCCGGCGATGGCTTCGCCCTTCTCCGCGGCGTGCTGCCGGTATGCGTCGCCTGCCGCGCCGGTCCACTGGGCCGTGTCCGCCTTGACCGCGTCGTTGTACTGGGCGGCGGCCTCGCCTACCGCCTTGGAGACGTTCGCCCAGGTCTCCCCGTACGCCTTGACGCCGTCCGGGTCGCCGGCGAACCAGTCCAGCGCCTCCTTCAGCGGCTCGACGTGCTCGATCAGCCACGACAGGCCGTAGGCCAGCAGGGTGCCGATGGGGTCGGTGGCGATGCTGACCGCTTCCATCACCAGGCCGCCGTAGGCCAGGCCGGACTCGACCCAGCTCGAACCGTCGTTCAGCGACGCGACGTCGTTGATGGACTCGGCGATGCCGATACCGGTGCCCCACCCGGCGTCACCGGTGCCCGCGGTCAGCGGACCGGGCCCGTCCAGATTCTCCTTCCGTTGCGCGACGAGCGGGTTGCTCATACCTCGATCGCGCCGATCACGTCGCTGCCTGAGTCGTCGGCCGCCTGGTAGTCCTCGGCTGCACCGCGCACGTTCTCGGCGACCTCCCGCATGGCCTCGACGGCCTTCTGCAGGGTCTCGACGCCGTGCTGCTCCACCGGGTCGAGCGTCCAGGCGAAGGGACGGCACAGGATGCCGTACGCGTCGTTGTCCAACGAGACCTGCTGCGACGCGTCCACCGCGACGTTCAGCTGGTCCACCACACCGTCCACTTTGGATGCGTGGATGCGCAGGTTCTCAATGACGACGTTCATCTCGTCCGGCATCGCGAAGGGCCCCTCAGGTCAGGCACGGCACGGTCAGCGCAGGAAGGAACCGCTGCCGAAGTCGTCGTCGAATTCGTCCGGGCCGCGCCGCGACGGCGGCCGCTGCGGCGGAGTCGGGGGCTTCGGGGGCGCCGGGGGCTGGCGTCGCTGCTGCGGTTCCTCGTAGTCGTCCTCGACCTCGTACCGCATCTCTTGCAGGCCGGACCCGCGCTGCTGCGTCTCGTCGTCGTGCTCCGGCGGCTCCGGGAAGTACTTCCGGGCCTGCCCCAGCACGTGCTGTGCGGCGGAATCCTCGAGGCCGACGGTGCCGGCGACCGCCTGCTGCATCAGCTCGGGAACCTTCGCCTGCGCGGTCTGCACGGCGCGCATGATCTCGGTGGCCAGCTTCGCCATCGGACGGTTGCTGGCGCTCTCGGAGAGCTGGAGGTTCTGCAGGATGCCGGCGGAATTGATCGTCACCTCGATCGCGCCGTCCCGGGAGGTCTCGGTGACCGAGATCCGCTCGATCTCCTGCTGCATCCGGCCGAACTTCTCGGCCTTCTCGGCGGCCCGCTCTTGCCACTCGCGAACCATCCGCTCAGCCGCGCCGATGTCGCGTCCGACGTCCTCAGGCAACCCATCCCCCGACCCGCTGGCGCCGCGCACCGGCGGGAATGCCGCGACATCATCCGGCGACTGCGCGCGATCCCCAGCTCTGGCACAGCTTTCCTTATCGATCTCGTCCTGCGGCGGGAACCGTATCAACCGGAAGCGCGAGGTCGGGCTGGATCTGCCGGAATTCCCGTGTCGCAACGATCACGACCGGGCAGCACCGGTCGCACGTGTCCGGAAAGCACGGGGCCGGCGCTCAGCGCTTCGGGAAGCTAGCACGCGCCGCGCCGGTTGCACGTGTTGCCGCGCACTGCACCCGGTGCCCCGACCACCCGAAGGTCGGCGCCGCAATCCCGTGCTTCGGTAGGGTCGGGTGCTGTGACAGCCGGATGGTCCACATCGCTGGATCTGCACCTGGATCGGGTGGGCCGCCCCGACAGCCGCAAACTGGCCGAGGCGCTGCGCACCGCGATCCGCGACGGCCGCCTCCCGGCCGGCAGCCGCGTCCCCTCCACCCGCACCTTGGCCACCGATCTCGGCGTCGCCCGCGGCACCGTCACCCGCGCCTACGACCAACTGGTCACCGAGGGCTTCCTGCTGTCCCGCCAGGGCGCGCCCACCACCGTCGCCGAACGGCTGGCGAGCCCGGAAGACCCGGTCGCCGCCCCACCCCGCCCGGCAACCCCCGCGCCGCGCTGGGATTTCCGCCCCGGCCGACCGAACCTCAGCTCCTTCCCTCGCCGGGACTGGCTGGCCGCCAGCCGCCGCGCCCTGCAGACCACCCCCGCCGGTGACCTCGACTACGGCGACCCGCAGGGCCATCCGGCGCTGCGCGAGGCCCTCACCGACTACCTCGCCCGGGTGCGCGCGGTGGCCACCACGCCGGACCGGATCATCATCTGCAACGGCTACTCCCAGGCGTTGTCACTGCTCAGCAAGGCCCTCAACGACCAGGGGCTGGACTCGATCGACTTCGAGGACCCGTCCCTGCCGCAGCTGCGCGCGATCCCGGCCGGCCTCGGCATGGCGGTGCGCGGCGTGCCGGTCGACAACGATGGCATCGACGTCGCGCAGCAGCTCAGCCGGGCCGTCGTGGTCACCCCGGCGCACCAGTTCCCGCTCGGCACCGCCATGAGCTCGGCCCGGCGGACGGAGCTCGTGCAACTCGCCAAGACCGATGACCGGCTGATCATCGAGGACGACTACGACGGCGAGTTCCGCTTCGACCGCCAGCCGATCGGATCGCTGCAGGGCATGGCACCCAACCACGTCGCCTACGCGGGCACGGCCAGCAAGACCCTCGCCCCCGCCCTACGGCTCGCGTGGTTAGCGCTGCCGCCGCAGCTGGTGAGGCCGGTGCGCGCGCTCAAGGAGCACAGCGGGCTGCACGCCCCGCTGTTCGAACAGCTGGCCATGGCGGAACTGATCCGGTCGGGAGCCTACGATCAGCATGTCCGCCGATCACGCGCCGTGTACCGGAGGCGACGGGAGCAGCTCCTCGATGCGCTGAGCGGTATGCGCGCGAACCACCGGCCTTACCCGGCCGGGATCTCGGCCGGACTGCACATCACCTTGCAGCTTGACCCGGAGGGACCGACGGAGCGAGAAGTCCTGATTCGGGCGCGGAAGCATTCGGTGGACCTCGAAGTGCTCGGGCCGCACTGGGTCGCGCCCGGCGAGCACCCACCGGGCGCGGTCATCGGCTACGCCGCCCCCGCGGAACACGCCTTCCGCCCCGCGCTGCAAGCATTGGTCGCCGTTCTGCAACGGTGATCCGATCGGGCGCCACCGCCGCGTCGCCCGACATGTCCGCACACCCGATGGGGAACACCTGTTCTATTCTGGTTCCCCCCGCCGCGACACACAGGAGACAGAGTTGACCGAAGAGCAGACCAGCACCGAGCAGACCGAGCCGGCACAGCCCGAGCAGGCCCAGGCCGAGTCGACGCAGCCCGAGTCGGCCCAGCCCGAGGCCCAGTCGCAGCCCGAGGCCGCGCCCGCTGAGCAGGCGCCGAAGAAGCCGCGCGCCCGCAAGCAGAGCACCGTCAAGAAGACCCGCACGGTCGAGCTCACGCTGACGGTCACCGGTACCGCCGATGGCGAGTGGCAGGCCGACCTGATTCACGCGGGCAAGCGCATCGTTGGGGGCCTGCCGGTCGCGGCGGCCGCGGTGTCCAAGGCGGCCGCCGAGCTGCACCAGGACATCTCCGACACGATCGAGAGCGTGCTCAACGAGGCGCGCCAGCAGCACGAGGCGAAGCTCGCCGAGCTCGAGGCCGAGGTCGAGCGGGTCCGCAAGGCCCTCGCCGAGCTCGAATCCTGATCGCTTGCAAAAGCGGGGCATGCCGTGCCGGCCCCTCGACGACACGGCATGCCCCGCTGCAGCCCTGACCTGGCCGGCTCCCTCGCCGACCGAACTACCACGGGGTAACCCGCGCGGTGGAGACTCGCAGACGCGGTAGAAGCGCCGCAACTCCATCTCCGACCGGTCGATCAGGCCAACAATGCTACGCCGCGCGACCGGTGCCTTTCCGGACGCGAACGCCCGCCCGCGGGCCGTCGCAGCGAAATACGGTGCCGTTGGCCGAGAACTGCGCGCAGCAGTTCGGAAAACGGCAGCCGCAACGCTAGTAAGTAGATTTCACATATCAGGCACTGATCTTCAGCCTCGATAACCAGCCGATACGACTGGATCGAAAAAAGGCCGAGCCAACTCCGGGGTTTTTTCGGATACTCGCCCCGCCTCGCCCACTGATCGACCAAGATAGCCGATCAGAACCAATCATCACTGGGCCGAGGAGGCGAAAATGGCGGCGGATCTGGACGATCTGCAACGCAAGCTTGACGCGCTGAAGGAAGCTGGACGCCGAGCCGAAGAGCAGATGGGCGACTTCAGCCGCATGCGCGAGCAGATCAGCGAGCTCCAGGCTGGTGCCACTTCCGCGGACCGGTCGGTCACCGTCACCGCCAGCCCCGGCGGCGTCACCGACATCCAGTTCACCCAGGACGCCTTGCGCCTGTCCCCCGCGCAGCTGTCCAGCACCGTCATGAGCACCCTGCAGCTCGCGGTCGCCGAAGCCGCCCGCAAGCAGGCCGAGGTCGTGCAGGAGTACGTGCCGGACAGCGATGTGCTCGAACGCGTGATGCGCACTCAGGACGAGCTGTTCGGCAGCCACGCCGAGCAGCCGCAGCAGGCACCAGTGGACGACGACGAGGTGCCGGACTCCTTCCTCGACGGCGGGCGGTGACCATGCCCGGGTACAACGCTCCCGCCGACGCGATCATGCGCTGCGGCGGCAATGTCGGCGGGATGAACGCCGACGCCAGGTCCATCAAGGACAAGGCCGCCGGGGCGGAGGTCCCGGAGGTCTCCTGGGGCCTGCTCGGCCTGGCCACCACCTACAGCTCCTACCGCGAGCTTCTGGACAAGTTCAAGCAGCACCTCGACGAGATGGCCGAAGGGCTGACCAAGGCAGGCGAGGACTTGACCGAGTGCGGCAAGGATTACCAGACCACCGACCGTTCGATGGCGGAGATGCTCGGCAAGATCATCGGTGACATCGGAAAGACCGCTGGCGGCGGTGGCGGAGGTGGCTCCTGGTGACCAGCAACGCGGAAGCGATCAGCGAGAACAGCGCGCTCAACCCGACCGCCTCGCCGGTCGACGCCTCGGCGTTCGGGAAACTGCCGTTCGTCAAGGACATCATCAAGGCCAATGACGACGCCGGCAAGGGCGACGTCGAGGCGCTCAAGGGCGACATCGAGAGCTACCTGTCCAGCGCGACCAGCTTCGCGCTGGACCCGATGGGCTTCCTCATCGGCACCGGCGTCGAGTTCGTGATCAACTTCGTGGCCCCGGTGCGGGACGCGATCCAGCTCGTCACCGGCGACAGCGAAGCCCTGGCCAAAGGCGCGGAAGCATTCGCCGGCGTGCAGGGCGACATCGACAAGCTCGCAGAGAACCTGACGAACAAGCTGGACGGCGAACTCGCCGACTGGGACGGCGAAGCCGCCGACGCCCTGCGCAAGAAGATGGCCAAGTTCATCGAGGGCGTGAAGGCCACCGGCGGCCAGGCCAACAACCTTTCGCAGCTGCTCCAGATGAGCGCCACGATGATGGAAGCGGCCGAGGGAGTCATCAAGGGCATCCTCGCCGACTTCCTTACGTGGGCGATCACTACATGGATCACGGCAACGGCCTCGGCGGGCCCGACCTTCGGCGGCTCCATCGCCGCGGCCACCGCGGTCACCACGGCCGAAGCGGGCATCACCTGCGCCCGAGCCGCCCAGCAGATCCAGAAGATCACCAAGATCATCGGCCACATCATGGACGTGATCACGGCGATCAAGGCGATCCTCGACGCGATCCGCATCTACGAGAGCATCCAGCAGATCACCGACGGGAAGCCGGGCGGAGACGGCGGCAAGAGCCCGGCCGACATCGGCAGCCAAATCCTCGGCGGCGTGACGAAGGAAACCGCCGACGAACGGAAGGTCGTGGACCAGCTCGGCAAGGGCTACCAATCCGAAGCCGAGGACCGCGGCTACACCGTCGACGGCGACGGCGACGTGGCATCTGTCGGGGAGGATGGAACACGCACGAAGCTCAACGAGAACGGCAGGCGTGTTCTCGACACCGACGGAAACCCGGTCACGTCGGAGAAACCCACACCGAGCTACGGCGCGAAGGACTTCGCCAAGTCCGGCTTCAACCAGGTGGCCGGCGGCCTCGGCTCCGCCGCTGATGCCTTGGAGAAGCAGGCCCAAGGAGGCGGTTTCACCGACGTCCCGCCGGACGAAACGATCAGCGGCGACCTAAACTGGTGAAACCGCCTGATCAAGTGACGAGTGAAGGGCACCTTTGACCGGCATAATCCTCGGATCCGAGGTGCCCTTCACTCGGAAAAGATCAGCCGAACGGGAGTTGTAGCTGTGGCAAGGGGATGTGTTGGCGGTCGGCCACTGCGCCTGCGGGATCCTGGAAAGCAGCAGGCGGAATCCAACGTTGGATTTCCTGGGCGATTCCGAAGAGATCGTCGAGCACAGCAGCGTCCTTGAAGTTGCGGCCGCACCAAACGATGATCTTCCGGCCCGACAGCCGGAAGTGCACTTTGCCCAGCGCCGTGTTCGGCCCCGGACCGCGCCCCTCGTTGTACAGCCAACGCGTGCGATCCATCGTCACCACAGAGCGCACGTAGTCCGGCGGGACCCCGGAGGCGTGGTAGACGTTCAACGCAGCCGGCCCGATGTCGACGCCGTCGCCCTGGATGACGTTCTTGGAGCGGTTGAAGCTGAACAGATCGGCGATATCGGAGAGTTTGTCCCGCTTCTCGTCAAGCACCAGTTCCGGCACCGGTGACGGCAGCTCCAGGACGACCACGCCGCAGGTCAACACCCGCTTGGTCGTCTTCGACGCCGTAGTCAGGTGCATGCCCGCGCCCGGCGAATAGTAGGAATCGCCGGGACTGGAATTCTTCCGGGTGTAGTCGATGTGCACCGCCAATGCGGGCATCCCCTGGTACAGCCCGGCCATCAGCAGTGGCAAGGCCCTGCGTCGATACTTGTGAAAAGGCTCGCCTGGCAACTGGTTCAACACGTTGTCCGGCACGTTCCAAGCAACCCGCCAGCCGAGCCGTTGTGCCCACTCCACGACCGGCACTACCGGTCGTCCCGGATGATTCATCCCCGCCTCCGATCACCGCTGCACACCGTAGTCGCCGAGGTCCCACCAACCAACAACGCCTGATCAGTGATGGGTGAGGGGCACCCTTGGGCGGCATAGTCGCTTCTTCAGTCTCAGTTGTTGATGTGTCACGGTTTGTGTGGCGGCATAGTCGTTCAAGGGCGCCCCTCGCCTCGAAAAGCCGCAGGGATGCCGAAGGGAACTGGGCCTACTCCCACATGCGCCGAACTGGTGAGTATTGACGCCGCGCTACCAGATTCTGCTAACGCACGAACAGGATCGTCTGGAGGCTCCTCGCGGAGATGCTGTCCCGGCAAGACCGGCGGGACGGGCTGCGCTGCCGGATTCGAGGCCTCACATACCCGCCGCACAAGGATCGAGGTAGTCAATGTGTACACATAGGATCGATTACCTGATCAGGCGACTCCAATGTGCACACTTGTCAGCAGGATGTGGAACAAACGAAGAATTCGCGTTACCAGCCCAACTCCAGGCGTTCCTGACCAACGTCAAGGCCGGCCAGCTCGACCTCTGACATGGGGAAGGGCCCCTGTCCGGAGGAGTCGGACAGGGGCCCTTTGGTCAACCAGCTAACTTCAGCGGTAGTCGCGGCCGAAGTCGTAGTCATCCAGCGGAACCGCCGCACCCGTGCCGGTGCCGAACACATCCGGGGTGTAGTAGCTGTCGTCGTAGGACGGGATCGCGTACGCCGCGGCCCGCGCCTCCTCCGTCGGCTGCACCTGGATGTTGCGGTACCGGTTGATGCCCGTACCAGCCGGGATCAACTTACCGATGATCACGTTCTCCTTCAGACCGACCAGCTTGTCACTCGCGCCCTCGATAGCGGCGTTCGTGAGGATGCGGGTCGTCTCCTGGAAGGATGCCGCCGACAGCCACGAATCAGTGGCCAGCGACGCCTTGGTGATACCCATCAGCACCGGACGGCCGGACGCCGGGTCGCCACCCTCGGAGACGACGCGACGGTTCTCCGCCTCGAACTGCGAGCGCTCAACCGGCGAACCGGGCAGGAACTCGGTGGCACCCGAGTCGATGATGATGACCCGGCGCAGCATCTGGCGGACGATGACCTCGACGTGCTTGTCGTGGATGCCCACACCCTGCGACCGGTACACCTCCTGCACCTCGCGCACCAGGTGCAGCTGGGCCTCGCGCGGGCCCATCACGCGCAGCACCTCGTGCGGGTCGACCGCACCTTCCAGCAGCTGCTGGCCGACCTCGATGTGGTCGCCGTCGGCGACCTGCCGCTCGGTGCCGTCGACCGAGATCGCCGCGAGCCGCTGCCGCTTGGACAGCTTGTCGTAGACGATCTCCTCGCCGCCGTCGTCCGGAATGATCGTGATCTTCCAGTAGCGGTCGTTGTCCTCCAGCCGGATCCGGCCCGAGGTGTCGGCGATCGGCGCCTTGCCCTTCGGGACCCGGGCCTCGAACAGCTCCTGGACACGCGGCAGACCGGTGGTGATGTCGTCACCGGCGACACCGCCCTGGTGGAACGTACGCATCGTCAGCTGCGTACCGGGCTCACCAATCGACTGGGCAGCGACGATGCCGACGGCCTCGCCGACGTCCACCAGCTTGCCGGTGGCCATCGAACGGCCGTAACAGACCGCGCAGACACCGACGCCGGACTGGCAGGTCAGCACGCTGCGGACCTTGACCTTGGTGACGTTGGCGGCGAGCAGCTTCTCGATCGCCGGGTCACCCAGGTCCGAACCGCGGGCAAGCACGATGTTGCCGTCAGAGTCGGTGACGTCGTCGGCCGTGGTACGGGCGTAGACGCTGGTCTCCACGTGCGGGTCGCGCAGGAGCTTGCCATCGTCGAGCAGCTCCGCGATCGGCATCCGGATACCGCGCTCGGTGCCGCAGTCGGTCTCGCGGACGATGACGTCCTGCGAGACGTCCACCAGACGACGGGTCAGGTAACCCGAGTCGGCGGTCCGCAGCGCGGTGTCGGCGAGACCCTTGCGGGCACCGTGGTTGGAGATGAAGTACTCCAGCACGGACAGGCCCTCACGGAAGTTCGCCTTGATCGGGCGCGGGATGTACTCACCCTTCGGGTTCGACACCAGACCACGCATACCGGCCAGCTGAACGACCTGGGTCATGTTACCGGCGGCCCCGGACTTCACGATCACGCTGATCGAGTTGTCCTCCGGGAAGTTCGCCTCCATGGCCTCGGCGACCTCGTCCTTGGCGGCCGTCCAGACCTTGACCAGCTCCGCGTTGCGCTCCTGGTAGGACAGCGCACCGCGGCGGTACCGCTTCTCGACCTGGTCGGCCTTGGCCTCGTAGTTGTCCAGGATCTCGGTCTTGGCCGGTGGCACCACCACGTCGGTGATCGACACCGTCACCCCGGAACGGGTTGCCCAGTGGAAACCAGCGTCCTTGAGCTTGTCCAGGGTCTGCGCCACGGTGACCATCGGGTAACGCTCGGCCAGGTCGTTGACGATCGCAGCCTGCTTCTTCTTCGGCAGCAGGTCGTCGACGAACGGGTAGTCCTCGGGCAGCAGCTCGTTGAACCAGACCCGGCCGAGGGTGGTCTCGGCCAGCCACGGCTGACCGGGCTCCCAGCCTTCCGGTAGCTGGGCCTTGTTCGGCACCACGTCGCGCAGCCGGATCTTGATCTTGGCCTGCAGGTCCAGCGCCCCGCGGTCGAAGGCCATGATGGCCTCGCCGACCGAGGAGAACGCCAGGCCCTCGCCCTTGGCACCGTCCACCTGACGGGTCAGGTGGTACAGGCCGGTGACCATGTCCAGACGCGGCATCGCCAACGGCCGACCGGAGGCCGGCGACAGGATGTTGTTGCTGGAGAGCATCAGGATCCGGGCCTCGGCCTGGGCCTCGGCCGACAGCGGCAGGTGCACCGCCATCTGGTCACCGTCGAAGTCTGCGTTGAATGCCTCGCAGACCAGCGGGTGCAGCTGGATGGCCTTGCCTTCCACCAGCTGCGGCTCGAAGGCCTGGATGCCGAGGCGGTGCAGCGTGGGAGCACGGTTGAGCAGCACCGGGTGCTCGGCGATGACCTCTTCCAGCACGTCCCACACCTGCGGGCGCTGGCGCTCCACCATCCGCTTCGCTGACTTGATGTTCTGCGCGTGGTTGAGGTCGACCAGCCGCTTCATGACGAACGGCTTGAACAGCTCGACCGCCATTTCCTTCGGCAGACCGCACTGGTGCAGCTTCAGCTGCGGGCCGACCACGATGACCGAACGGCCGGAGTAGTCGACGCGCTTGCCGAGCAGGTTCTGGCGGAACCGGCCCTGCTTGCCTTTGAGCAGGTCGGACAGCGACTTCAGCGGCCGGTTGCCCGGGCCGGTGACCGGACGCCCGCGACGGCCGTTGTCGAACAGCGCGTCCACGGACTCCTGCAGCATCCGCTTCTCGTTATTGACGATGATCTCGGGAGCCCCGAGGTCGATCAGTCGCTTGAGGCGGTTATTGCGGTTGATCACCCGGCGGTACAGGTCGTTGAGGTCGGAGGTGGCGAAGCGGCCACCGTCGAGCTGCACCATCGGACGCAGGTCCGGCGGGATGACCGGCACGCAGTTGAGCACCATGCCGCTCGGGTCGTTGCCGGTGACCTGGAAGGCCGCCACGACCTTGAGCCGCTTGAGGGCGCGCAGCTTCTTCTGGCCCTTGCCACTGCGGATGGTCTCGCGCAACAGCTCGGCCTCGGCACCGATGTCGAAGGTCGACAGCAGCGACTGGATGGCCTCGGCACCCATGCCACCGGTGAAGTACTCGCCGTACCGGTCGTAGAGCTCGCGGTACAGCATCTCGTCGGCGATGAGCTGGCGGGGCTCCAGCTTGGTGAAGGTATCCCAGATCTCGTCGAGCTTGTCGAGCTCGCGCTGCGCGCGGTCGCGCAGCTGCTTCATCTCGCGCTCGGCGCCTTCCTTGACCTTGCGGCGCTGGTCGCTCTTGGCGCCTTCGGCCTCGAGCGCGGCCAGGTCGGCTTCGAGCTTCTGGGCCCGGGCCTCCAGGTCGGCGTCGCGCTGGTCGGCGACGCGCTTGCGCTCGACGCTGATCTCGCTCTCCAGCGTCGACAGGTCGTTGTGCCGCATCTCCGTGTTCACCGCGGTGATCACGTAGGCGGCGAAATAGATGATCTTCTCGAGGTCCTTGGGGGCCAAGTCGAGCAGGTAGCCCAGCCGGGACGGGACGCCCTTGAAGTACCAGATGTGGGTCACGGCGGCAGCGAGCTCGATGTGGCCCATCCGCTCACGACGCACCTTGGCGCGGGTGACCTCGACGCCGCAGCGCTCGCAGATGATGCCCTTGAAGCGGACCCGCTTGTACTTGCCGCAGTAGCACTCCCAGTCCCGGGTCGGACCGAAGATCTTCTCGCAGAAGAGCCCGTCCTTCTCCGGCTTCAGGGTGCGGTAGTTGATGGTCTCGGGCTTCTTGACCTCGCCGTACGACCACTGGCGGATGTCGTCGGCCGTGGCGAGGCCGATGCGGAGTTCATCGAAGAAGTTGACGTCAAGCACGTCGGGTCTTCTCCCTTGATCGAAAGGTTCTGCCGGTTGCCGGCAGCGGTGCCAGGTTGGGTCGGACGCCGGTCCGCGAGATTTCCCCTCGCGGACCGGCGGCGAGGTTCAGTGCGCGAGGTCGTCGACCGAGGCCGACTCGTTGCGGGACAGGTTGATGCCGAGGTTGGCCGCGGCACGCTCCAAGTCCTCGTCCTCGCTGTCGCGCATCTCGATGGCCGCACCGTCGCTGGAGAGCACCTCGACGTTCAGGCACAGCGACTGGAGCTCCTTCAGCAACACCTTGAAGGACTCCGGGATGCCCGGCTCGGGGATGTTCTCGCCCTTGACGATCGCCTCGTAGACCTTGACGCGGCCGACCACGTCGTCGGACTTGATGGTCAACAGCTCCTGCAGTGTGTAGGCGGCGCCGTAGGCCTGCATGGCCCAGCACTCCATCTCGCCGAAGCGCTGGCCACCGAACTGCGCCTTACCGCCCAGCGGCTGCTGGGTGATCATTGAGTACGGGCCGGTCGACCGGGCGTGGATCTTGTCGTCCACCAGGTGCGACAGCTTGAGGATGTACATGTACCCGACGGCAATCGGGTACGGGTACGGCTCCCCGCTGCGGCCGTCGAACAGCTGCGCTTTGCCGTCGGCGCCCACCATGCGCTCACCGTCGCGGTTCGGCCTGGTGGAAGCGAGCAGACCGGTGATCTCCTCCTCCCGCGCACCGTCGAAGACGGGGCTGGCGGTGTTGGTGCCCGGGTCCACTTCGTAGAGGTCGTCGGGCAGGCGCTTGGCCCACTCGGCGTCCCCGTCGATGGACCAGCCCTGCGAGGCGATCCAGCCGAGGTGCGTCTCCAGCACCTGGCCGATGTTCATCCGTCGCGGCACACCGTGCGTGTTCAGGATGATGTCGACCGGGGTGCCATCGGAGAGGAACGGCATGTCCTCGGCGGGCAGGATCTTGCCGATGACGCCCTTGTTGCCGTGGCGGCCGGCAAGCTTGTCGCCGTCCTGGATCTTGCGCTTCTGCGCGACGTAGACCCGCACCAGCTGGTTGACGCCCGGGGGCAGCTCGTCGTCGTCCTCGCGGTTGAACACGCGGACGCCGATGACCTTGCCGGTCTCGCCGTGCGGCACCTTCAGCGAGGTGTCGCGGACCTCGCGGGCCTTCTCGCCGAAGATCGCGCGCAGCAGCCGCTCCTCCGGGGTCAGCTCGGTCTCGCCCTTCGGGGTGACCTTGCCGACCAGGATGTCGCCGCCCTGCACCTCAGCACCGATGCGGATGATGCCGCGCTCGTCGAGGTCGGCCAGCACGTCGTCGGAGACGTTCGGGATGTCCCGGGTGATCTCCTCGGCACCGAGCTTGGTGTCGCGCGCGTCGACCTCGTGCTCCTCGATGTGGATCGAGGTGAGCACGTCGTCCTGCACCAGGCGCTGGGACAGGATGATCGCGTCCTCGTAGTTGTGCCCCTCCCACGGCATGATCGCGACGAGCAGGTTCTTGCCCAGCGCCATCTCGCCGTCTTCGGTGCACGGCCCGTCCGCGATGACCTGCCCGACCTCGACCCGGTCGCCCTCGTTGACGATCGGCTTCTGGTTGATGCAGGTGCCGTGGTTGGACCGGGAGAACTTCTGCATCCGGTACGACCGGCGAGTGCCGTCATCGGCCATCACCGTGATGTAGTCGGCGCACAGCTCCTCGACCACACCGGCCTTCTCGGCGGTGATCACGTCACCGGCGTCGACCGCGGCGCGCAGCTCCATGCCGGTGCCGACCAGCGGCGACTCGCTGCGCAGCAGCGGCACCGCCTGGCGCTGCATGTTCGCACCCATCAGGGCGCGGTTGGCGTCGTCGTGCTCCAGGAACGGGATCATCGCGGTCGCGGCGGAGACCATCTGCCGCGGCGAGACGTCCATGTAGTCGATCTCGGTCGGTGCGAGCAGCTCGACCTCGCCGCCCTTGCGTCGACCCAGCACGCGCTCGTCGATGAAGTTGCCGTCCTCGTCGATCGGCGCGTTGGCCTGCGCCTTGACGTAGCGGTCCTCTTCGTCAGCGGTCAGGTAGTCGATCTGGTCGGTGACCCGGCCGTCGACGACCTTGCGGTACGGCGTCTCGATGAAGCCGAACGGGTTGATCCGCGCGAAGGTGGCCAGTGAGCCGATCAGACCGATGTTCGGGCCTTCGGGCGTCTCGATCGGGCACATCCGGCCGTAGTGCGACGGGTGCACGTCGCGGACCTCCATGCCCGCGCGCTCACGGGACAGACCGCCCGGACCGAGCGCGTTCAGCCGCCGCTTGTGCGTCAGGCCGGCGATCGGGTTGGTCTGGTCCATGAACTGCGAGAGCTGCGAGGTGCCGAAGAACTCCCGGATCGCCGCCGTGATCGGGCGGATGTTGATCAGGGTCTGCGGGGTGATCGCCTCGACGTCCTGGGTGGTCATCCGCTCCCGGACGACCCGCTCCATGCGGGACAGGCCGACCCGGACCTGGTTCTGGATCAGCTCGCCCACGGTGCGGATGCGCCGGTTGCCGAAGTGGTCGATGTCGTCGACCTCGACCGGCACGGTCGCGCCTTCACCCTGACCACGCGCGGGCATCTCGGTCTCGACCGCGTGCAGCCGGACCAGGTACTCGATCGTGGTGACGATGTCTTCCTCGGTGAGCACGCCGACCTCGTACGGCTCGCCCATACCGAGTTTCTTGTTGACCTTGTAGCGGCCGACGCGGGCGAGGTCGTAGCGCTTCTCCTTGAAGAACAGGTTCTCCAGGAGCGTCTGCGCGCTCTCCTTCGTTGGCGGTTCGCCCGGGCGCAGCTTGCGGTAGATGTCCAGCAGCGCTTCGTCCGTACCGGCGGTGTGGTCCTTCTCCAAGGTCGCCATCAGGGTCTCGGAGAAGCCGAACCGTTCGCGGATCGCCTCGGCCGACCAGCCCAGCGCCTTCAGCAGCACGGTGACTGGCTGGCGGCGCTTGCGGTCGATGCGGACGCCGACGGTGTCGCGCTTGTCGACGTCGAACTCCAGCCAGGCACCGCGGCTGGGGATGATCTTGACGCTGAAGACGTCCTTGTCCGTGGTCTTGTCCACGGACTGGTCGAAGTAGACACCGGGGGAACGGACGAGCTGAGAGACCACGACCCGCTCGGTGCCGTTGATGATGAAGGTGCCCTTGTTGCTCATCATCGGGAAGTCACCCATGAACACCGTCTGGCTCTTGATCTCGCCAGTGGTGTGGTTGGTGAACTCCGCGGTGACGAACAGCGGGGCCGCATACGTCATGTCCTTGTCCTTGCACTCCTCGACGGAGGCCTTGACCTCGTCGAAGCGTGGATCGGAGAAAGACAGCGACATCGATCCGGAGAAGTCCTCGATCGGGGAGATCTCGTTCAGGACCTCCTCAAGACCGCCAACCGGATTCTCCTCGCCGGCGTCGACCCGGCGCTGGAACCAGGCCTCGTTACCGACAAGCCATTCGAAGGACTGGATCTGCAGGTCTAGCAGGTTCGGCACGTTCAACGGCTCGCGGATGTTCGCGAACGAGACCCGCTTGGGTGCCCCAGGGATCCCCGACGTGTAGTTGGAAGCTGCAGAGACCTTGGTCGCGCGGGAGACTGCCAAGATGCGTCCTTCCGGGACTCTGAACTGGCTACAGCCGCATCAGCGAAAGGTGTCCGGCGAATGCGACCGACGGGGTCCGTATCCGCTGTCACACTCCGCTAACACAGCTGTCAAGGGTGCAATGGCGCCCACGATCCTACGGTCCGGTGCAGGACAGACGGAAAGAGGGCAGCGCAAAGTAGCAGTCTAGCCGGAATCACGCCAGCTGTCGAGGGGGCCCGCCGACGGCGGCCCAGCCCCGCGTTGAGGACTAGAGTGAACCCGCGCGCGCCGCCAGTCAAGAGATCACGCTTCGATCACCCTCGTGGCGCAAAACACGATCACCGGCCGTGATCCCCAATGACATGATCTTGCCTGGTCAGCAGGGTACCTCCAGGTAACTTCCGGCACTGCGCAGCCACACTCGCGACACCCCTGCGAACAGCCCTTGACAGACCTCCCGGGCAACGGCCTGCGGGTGACGAACGCCTCAACATGCGGGATCGACGTCTCTATTCCTGGGACGACTGAGCCAAACGGAGGCAGTCCCGCGACGCCTCTTCCGATCATTAACGCCTTGTACTCACGCCGACACCACCGGTCATCGGAACCGGTGCATTCGATCTTCGAATTCTCGATCTCGACCGCGAGGCCGATTTGCACTCAGGCACCCGTCGTGGCAAGAACGGCGCTCGCCACGACCGACACCGATTACCCGGCTTGCTGGCTAATTCCACCGCTTTCGCCGCAGTGATCGTTTTCACCCCGCCTGAGCAACCGACGCTAATCCCGCCCCAGGCGTCCGTGGTTGCGCCTGCGGTCGAGACCCAGGCACGGGGACGACGCCGGGCTGGCGCGGGTCGACGCGCCGGTGGGCATCGTCGCGCCCGTCACCGCGCTCGTCCTACCTGGACACGCGGACGTGCACGGACCGCGCAGGGGCCCGCACAGCGAGGCACACCGACCAACGAAAACGGCGACCACGACGACGTCCGCGGCGGGGACTACGGCGTCAGCCGACTCGCACCGCAGCCGGCCGATCTCGAGGCCGTCGTTGCCACGGCGTGCCAGTCGTGAGTATTAATGGGTGCAACAACCACTGCTCCTCCCGGGTCGAGCACTTTCTCCTGTCGCGACGATGCGACGCACGGCGCCGGTGGGCACGACTGCCCATCGGCACGATCTCAGGTGACGCACGTGGGCTACTCGACGACCGCATCCGCCGGTAGCGTGATATGCCCCACCGCGTCCCGACGCATACCCCGGGTGGGCAGGCCACAGGAGAACGTACCGATGACAGACGATGCAAGCCGCGCGAACGAGCGGTTCCGCGGGCTGCAGCGTTGGACGGGGGAGCCGGACCGCAGCGGCTCCAACTCCAGCTGGTTCTCCGGCGAACAGGACGCCGTCGCGCACCAGCCCCGGCAGCCCCCGCAAAACCCGGAAGCGGCAACGCGGGAACCCCGGCGCAGCGCCGAGCAGCGCTACGCCGACGCCATCGCGGCGATGAACAAGATCGTCACCACCCTGGACTTCGACCAGCTGCCCTGGGTCACCGAGGTGCTCCGCGACACCGCCTGCGTGCTACACGAAACCGACCCGGCGCGCGCGGGCGTGCTTAACAACCTGGGCAGCGCGGCACAGCTGACGCACCTGCGCAGCGGCGAGCTGGCCGACCTCGAAGAAGCGATCTCCTACTACCGGTCGGCGACGGCTGTGGCGCACAGCAGCGACAACGACCGGATGCTCTACCAGTGCAACCTCGCGCTGGCGCTCACCGACCTGGCGGGCAACACCGGCAGCGCAACCGCCGCCGCGGAGAGCGCGCAGGTCGCGCGGGAGGCCGTCGAGCAGACTCCGCGCCGCGACCAGCGGCGGGCGATGGCACTGGTCCGGCTCGCCAACGCGTTGAAGCTGCACGCCCGGCTGGCCGACGCGCCGGAGTCCGACGACGAGTCGATCGAGGTGTTCCGGGAGGCCGCCCGGATCTCCCCGGCGAACGACCCGACGACCTCCGAGCTGCTGGTCAACCTCGGGGCGGCGCTGCTGCGCCGGTTCGAGCGGGGCGGGTCGTCCGAAGACCTGGACGAGGGCATCAAGCACCTCGGGTCGGGCGCGGGAGCCCTCGCCGACGGCGAACCCCGGCGCGCCGCCCTTTGCCACCTGGCGAACGCGCTGCGGCTGCGGTTCCAGCTCAACGGGGACCTGGCCGAGCTCAACTCGGCGATCAGCGAGCTGATTGGCGTGCTCGGGGTGCTCGACAGCGGGAATCCGCTGCTCGGCACGGCGGTGTGGCACCTCGCCGCGGCCACCGTGGAGCACGTGGACGCCACCGGCGAGGCCAGCCAGCTGCGCCGCGTGCTGCGGCCGATCGCCCCGGCGGTGCGCGCGATGTCGCCCGACGACCAGAGCCGCGCGGTCGCCCTCACCGGTTACGCGGCCCTGCTGCGCAGGCACTTCCTGCACGGCGCGGAGGCCAAGGTGCTGGACACCGCGGTCACCGCAGGGGAGGCCGCGGTGGAGGCGGCGACCGGCGAGCAGCGCGCCGCGGTGTCGAACTCGCTGATCAGCACGCTGATCAGCCGCTTCGAGCACCACGGCGACAGCGCCGACCTGGACCGGGCCGCCGAACTCGCGCGCGAGGCATTGAAGGGCGACGCGGCCGCGCAGGCCTCGGCCTGGACGCAGCTCGGCATCGTGTCGGCGCACCGGTTCCGGACGAGCGCCAAGATACGGTACATCGAGGCCGCGATCGAACTGTTCGACCAGGCGCTCATCGCGATACCGCAGAACGCGCCCACCCGCGCGGGAGTGGCAATCCACCTCGGTCGCGCGCTGCAGACGCTCTACCAGCGCAGCGCCCGCCGCCGGTACTACCGGTGGGCGCGCAAGGTGCTGATGGAGGCGGCTGAGCAACCCAACGCCCCAGCCGACCAGCGGCTTCGGGCGGCAGGACTGGCGGGCCGGATCTGCGCGCAGGCGCACCGTTGGCCGGAGGCGCTGGAGTCGTTCGAGCTCGCGGTCGACCTGCTGCCGCTGGTCACGCGCGGCAAGCGGGTCGTCGCGTCGCCGACCGCGCAGCAGCGGTGGGCGTCGATGACGGCGGACGCCGCGGCGTGCGCGTTGGAAAGCGGCGAGCCCGAGCGGGCCGTGGAACTGCTGGAGCACGGGCAGACGGCGATCCTGGCGGACTTCCTGCCGACCGGCAGCGAACTAGGCGCGCTGCACCGCTCCCACCCGGACCTCGCAGACGAGGTGGTCCGGTTGCGGAGGCTGCTGGACCGCCCGGTGGACGAACCGGTGCTCACCGGGTCCGACGATCGGATGCGGCTGGCGCGCACGTGGGACGAACTGGTCGCGGAGATCCGCGCCGTGCAGCCGCGGCACCTGCTGCGCACGCCGTTCGCGGAGCTGGCCACCGCGGCGCAGGACGGTTCCGCGGTGCTGGTCAACCTCAGCCGCTACCGGTCCGACGCGCTGGTGATCATCGCGGGCCGGGTGCTGACCGTGCCGCTGCAGAACGCCAATCCGGAAACCGCGGCCGAGCGCGCGGCCGAGCTGCTGGCCGCCGCGCAGGAGGACGACCACGGGACGCTGTCCGACGCCCTCGACTGGACCTGGGACCGCATCGCGCGGCCGGTCCTGGATCGGATGGGCTACCTGCGCGAGCCAGAGCCCGGCGCCCGGTGGCCCAGGGTGTGGTGGAGCGCCCTCGGCGCGATGGCGTTCCTGCCGGTGCACGCGGCGACCGCACGAACCGGCGAGTCCACTTTGGACCGTGTTGTGTCGTCGTACACCCCGACGTTGGCCTGCCTGCTCCGGGCGGGCAAGCGACCGGTGCCGACGGGCGGCACGGCCCTGGTCGCGGCCGGGTCGGCGCTGCAGGTCGGGCGGGAACTGCCGCCGCAGAACCAGGTCCTGGCGCAGCACTGGCCGTCGGCGAAGATCCTCTCGGTGGAGAGCGCCGGCGCGACGGAGGTACTGCAGATGCTGCCGCAGCACCCGTGGCTGCACGTGTGCGAGCCGAGCTCCCAGTTCCCGGCGCAGCCGGCGGCGGGCCTGCTGCTGGACCGGGAGTCTCCGCAGCGGCCGCTGAGCCTGGTCGAACTGGGCCAGGTGGCGCTAGACGAGGCGGAGTTCGGCTACCTCGGCCAGTGTGCGACGGCGGCGGATCCGCCGTGCAGGGCGGCTGTGTCGCTGCCGGGAGCACTCGGCTTCGCGGGCTTCACGCACGTCATCGGCACTCTGTGGGAGATCGACGAGGAAAGCGCGGTGCAGGTGCACGCGGAGGTCTACGCGGCGGTGTTCGGCGGCGAGGAGTACGACACGGACCGCTCGGCCTACGCCCTGCACAACGCGGCCCGCAACCTCCGCGCCCGTTACCCGGAAGAGCACTGCCTCTGGTCGGCCCACGTCCACATCGGACCATGACCACCCAGATCCTAGGCGCTGATTCCCATCGAAACTGTGGTGACCCGGCGGCTCCGCCGAGGAGGTGCCGGGTTTTCATTGTCAGGTACGAGGTTTCAGCTGCCTGAGGGTGTAGCCGTCGCCGGTCGGGTCCAGTGCTGCGATGGCTCGTTTGAAGAGGTACTCGGCTCGTTCGTAGGACAGTCGGCTGCGGCCAGTCTCCGGGCACATCTCGCCCTCGGGAGGCGTTCGGGACGGCCCCGGCCTGCGATCGGTCAGGAACAGCAGGCCCCTGGTCCGGCCCGCCTCGAACCGGATGCGCGCGCAATGGCGAGCGTCAAGCTCCGCACCCCGGAAGACATCGACGCCGAGCTGTTCACAACTGGCTGCGCGCGGCCCGAGACGAGAACCCAACCGGCTGACCGGCGAACACGGGCAGAAACGCCGGTCATCCGTCCGGCGTTTTCCCCATTGCTCGCAACGATTTCCGACGAACTCACCTAGCGCGGCTTTAGCCTGTTTTGCAGTGATCGTTCGAGGCGCGGTGGGGCGGGCTTGGACCTTCGAAGCGGCGAAACCCACCCCCGCAACTCGCGCCGCCGCGGGTTGCGCAGAAGTCTTCTGGGCAGGACAGTCCCAGCGTGGCGTTCTGGATGCCGGGGCTGCCGGAAACCAGACGGCGTCTGGGGTTCCGCCCCGCACCGCCACGCAAAACGCGTAGGAATCTGCAGCGCCAAAACGATCACGGGGTTTTGTGCTGGGTCAGCGGAGGGTGATCTGGGTGATCTTCCACCGATCGCCATGCTTCTGGGCGCTCACCGAGATCTGGGCCGGGCCAACATTGCTCTCGCCGGTGTTGGCGCGCATCGCGTGCTGGTCGACGAACAGCAACAGCTCGGCGCGGTCGCCCTGCAGCCGCGTCACCGCGCTGGTCTTCACCGTCGTGGTGACGATCAGCTGCTGCTGCGGAGCCTGCTCCCGGACCACCTTGAACAGTTCGTCGTAGCGCTGCACGGCCGACCCGACGAGCAAGTCCCGCGCGGCCGTCTCGGTCTTGGTCGTGTCGTTGAAGTCGTAGGAGAACACCTTCTCCACGGCATCGCTGATCTGTCCGTTGACCTCGCTGGTCGCCCCGGCCGAAACCAACGCCTCGTTGGCCGCTGCCCCGGAAACCCGCGCGGAGTAGGCCTCGATGCCGAACCACACGGCCAAGCCGGTGAATACCGCGACGGCCAACCCGGTGAACACGGCGACGGCGCCGAACACCCCCGCCCCGCTTCTCGGCACCGTCCGGCCGCGCTTCGCACCTGCGGTGCTCGAGCCCTCTGCGGCCTGCTCACGCTCCGCAGCGGCGGCGGGCCGAACAGCCTCGGTATCCGCCTGCACAACATCAGGCTCCGCCGTCTCCTGCTCCGGTTCGGCGGGAGCCGAAAGCACGGCTTCGCCGCTGGGGCGCGCCGCCGGATCAGTCTCCGCTACGGACGTTTCGTCTTGCTCCGCAACAACTTTCCCCACGGAAGCGGACTCCGCGACGTCCGTTCCTCTAAGCTCCGCTGCAGAACTGCGCTGCGCGTCCGCTTTTCCGCGCTCCGCGACGGAGGCTCGCTGCTCGCTTCCGTTTCGCCGGGCTTCCCGCGCCTGGTCCTGGGGGGTCTCGCCGTGGAGGGTTGCGCGGTTTCGCAGGCCCGCCACCTTCGGGCGGCGGGCTGGCGGCTGGCGGTCGTTGCGGCGGTTGCTTCGCACTGACTGCGCTCCTCGAATTGTTTGCGCGGCTCGCTGATCAGCCGACCGGCACGGTGCCGAGCCCGCTGAGCTTCCACGTCTCGCCTTCGCGCGTGAGCTCGGCCTGGTAGCGGTCCTGCTTGTTGGCCGGCTGCTGGCCGTCGATGGTGACCCTCACCTGCACGACGGCGATCATCCGGGCCTTGCCTGCGCCCTCGTCGAGCTCGACGA
Source organism: Saccharopolyspora sp. NPDC000995 (assembly GCF_053599315.1). Taxonomy (NCBI): domain Bacteria; kingdom Bacillati; phylum Actinomycetota; class Actinomycetes; order Pseudonocardiales; family Pseudonocardiaceae; genus Saccharopolyspora; species Saccharopolyspora sp. NPDC000995. The sequence continues at coordinate 49,978 of NZ_JBSFLZ010000005.1, read as the reverse complement.
TCCCCGCGTCGAGGACTCTGGCCGTCGTGCTGCTCTTAGCCTGCCCGATCTGGGTCGCGTAGTTCTGCCGTCCCTGCCGGACCTCGTCGCGCAGCGGGCCTGTCGAGTTGTCTTCCCAGCGCTGCAGGCCGCGATCCACGTCCCGGTAGTCCAGGGTGTTGAAGTTGATGATCGCGCTCTGCCCGTCGCGCAGCGCCGCGTCGCGCACCTCGGCGCGGGACACCGAGGAGTTGTTGGCGGCCAGCGCCCAGGTGACGCCAAGGCCCACGCAGGCCACCAGGCTGATCGCCAGCGCCACCAGGGCCACGACCAGGCGCCCCCGCCCCGTTGCTTCAGCGGGCATGTCCGCCTCCTTCCTGCTGTCCCGGTGCATTCTGCGCACCGCGCACCGACGTGTCACTGCCCGGCGGCTCCAAGCATTGCGCGTTGGTGTTCAGCGGCATCGGGCGGAAGTCCGTCCCGTTGCGCCGCTCGGTCTGCTCGTAACCCTTGGTGCAGGGCAGTGGGTCGAATACGTTGAGCGCCAGGCCGAAGTGCGCCGTGCCGTCGCCGGGGACCACTGTGTTGCTGACGGTGACGATGGCCGGGTACAGCGTCATGATTTGCTCGATGCCGTCGACGCGGGCCGCCATCACCTGGGAGGTCGTGGTGAGGTTCGCCAGCAGCGGGCCCAGCTGGGGGTTCTCGCGCAGGAAATCGCTGACCTGGCGGGCGGCTGGCGGAGCGCGCTCGATCACGGCCCGCAGGTCGCCGTCGGAGTTCTTCAGCGACTCCGACAGCAGCCGCAGGTCCTTGCCGAACGACTTGATCGCCGAGCCCTGCTCGTTCTGCGTGGCCAGCACGGTCGTGCCGTCCTCCAGCAGCTGCACGGTCTGCGGCAGGTGCTGTTGCGCGGCGTTGGTGAACTCCCGGCTGGTGTCCAGGATGGTCTGCAGGTGGCCGCCGTTATCGCGGAACGCGGTGCCCAGTTCGCTGACCGCGGTGCGCAGCGAGTCCTCCGGCACCGAGTTCGCGAACGAGTCCAGGTTCATCATCAGCTGTTCCACTGGCAGCGGGGTGGTCGCGGAGTGCTGCGCGATCACCGAGCCGTCCTGCAGGAACGGGCCATCGTCGCGCTTGGGGCGCAGGTCAACGTACTGCTCGCCGACCGCGGAACGGTTGGTCACCACCGCCTGTACTTCGGTGGGAATCCGCGGCGCGCTGGATTCGATGTCCAGCGGCACCTCCACCCCGGTACTGGTCAGCCGCAGGTCGCCGACCCGGCCCACCGGGACTCCGCGGTAGGTGACCTCGGCGTTGTCGAAGACACCGCCGGTGTCTGCGAGTTGCAGGGTCACCACGTAGCCGCGCGGGCCGAACAGCCGATCCAGCCCCGCGTAGCGGGCTCCGGCGTAGCTGACGCCGACCAGGGCGATCGCGATGAACGCGGTGATCTGCATGCGCACTCGACGGGTGAGCATCAACGACCCCCTCCCAGCAAGGAACCCAGCAGGCCGCCGGGCTTGTGCTCCGGTTCTGCCGGTGGCGGCGGGGCCTGTTCCGGCGGTGGTTGCGGCGACAGCGGCAGCGGGATGGACTTCAGCGCGTCCGGCAGCGGGATCAGCGGCTGCGGGCTGCGCCCCAGGTTCTCCAGCACGCGGGTGAGGTCCAGGTCCGCGTTGATGTAGAGGTTCGTGAAGTCACTGTTGCCGATGCCCTCGACCGCGTTGTCCGGGAACGGGAAGGAGACCAGCACCTCCAGCGACTTCGGCAAGCTCTCGCCAGCGGCGGCCAGCTGGTTCAGGGCCGGGGCGAGCTGGTTTAGGTTGTGCACCAGGTCGTCGCGGGAGTGGTTGACCACGTCGGTGGCGACGCCGGAGAGCTGGTCGAGCGACCGCAGCATGGTGACCAGCTGGGTGCGCTGCTCGTTGAGCACTCGCAGCCCCGGCTCCAGGTCGCGCAGCGCGACGTCGATGCTGCCGCGCTGGTCGCCCAGCCGTGCGCTGAGCCGGTTGATGCTGTCCAGCGCACGGGTGATGTCGTCGCGCTGCGCGTCCAGCCCGGCGACCAGTTCGTCCAAATTGGACAGAAGGTCGCGGACGTCAGACTCGCGACCCTCCAGCGCGGCGTTGAGCTCCTTGGTGATGTTTTGCAGCTGCGCGACGCCGCCGCCGTTGAGCAGCAAGGACAGCGCCCCGAGCACCTCTTCCACCTCGGGGTTGCGGCCGGTGCGCTCGATGCCGATCAGGTCGCCGTCGGCGAGCCGGCCGACCGCGGGCCTGCCCTGCGGCGGGCTGGCGAGCTCGACGTACTTCTCGCCTAGCAGGCTGGACTGCCGCAGCCTGGCGGTGGCGTTGGCCGGGAGGTTCACGTCGCCGTTGACCAGTACGGTCACCTCTGCCTGCCAGGAATCCGGGGCGAGGTCGATGGCCGAGACCCGGCCGACCGGCACGTCGTTGACCCGGACGCCGGAGTTGGGCACCAGGTCCAGCACGTCGGTGAATCGCACCTTCACCTGGTACGGGTGGCTGCCGATGTCCGCGCCGCCGGGCAACGGCATGTCGTAGACGCCGCGCGAGCTGCACCCGCCCAGCACCACCAGAGCCAGCACGGCGGCCCCGGCCTTGCAACCTCTAGGCGACGGCGACCGTGCCCACCCTGAGGGGTTCCGTGATTTCAATGGAAATCGGACGTTCGATTTCAATGGAAATTGCGTCGGGCGGAGACCGAGGAACAATCCCTTCACCGGGTACCTCCCGCGGTTTGGGAGCTGCTCGCGTCGGCCAGCGGAAGCGGCAGCGGCGGAAGCTTGCCCTTCTGCAGGGCGTTGATGGTTTCCGCCGGGGTCGGCAGCTTCACCACGCCGTCGAGGATCGGCTGCAGCGACGCGCACGCGTCGCTGACGTCCTTCGGCACGTCTCCCGGGTTGTGCTGCTGCAGCAGCTTGCACACCGCCACCAGAGGCGGCTGGTTGAGCTCGTTGATGTTCGCGCGGAAGTCCAGCGTGCCCGCCGCGCCGTCGTAGGCGTTGTTGAGGTTGCTCAGCGCCAGCGGCGCGTTGTTCAGCGATTCGCGCAGCGCCGCCTTCTGCTCGACCAGCACGTTCGCCACCGCGTTCAGTTGGTCCACATTGGACTTGAGCAGTTCCCGGTTGTCCCGCACGAAGGACTCGACCTTGCCCAGCGCCATGGCCAGCTCCGCCATCGCCGCGCTCATGTCCTGGCGCTGGTCTGCCAGCAGCGAGCTGACCTGCTGCATCTGGGTGTTGAACCGGCGCACCTGGTCGTCGTTCTTGGCCAGCATCGAGGTGAACCGCTGCAGGTTGTCGACGGTGGCGAACAGCTCGTCGCTGCTGCCGGACAACGTGGTCCCGACCTCGCCGAGGTTGCGAATGGTCTCCGACAGCGCCTTCCCGTTGCCGTCGAGGTTCGCCGCGCTGGTGTTGAGCAGATCGGTCAGCGCGCCGTCGGCATTGGCTCCGTTCGGCCCCAAGGCCGTGGTGAGGTCGTTGAGGCTGCGGTAGATCTGGTCCAGCTCCACCGGCGTCGCGGTGCGATCCTTCGGGATCACCGCGCCGTCGGCCATCTCCGGCCCGCCCTTGTAGACCGGGGTGAGCTGCACGTACCGGTCGCTGACCACGCTCGGAGAAACCGACACCGCGGCGGCATCGGCGGGCACCTTCACGTCGCGGTCCACGCTCATCACTACGCGCACCACCTGTCCCTGCGGCACCACTTCGTCGACGGTGCCCACCGGCACCCCGAGGATCCGCACGTCGCCACCCGGGTAGATGCCCACGGCGGCGCTGAAGTACGCGGTGACCTTCCGCTCGGCGGCCCCGAAGAACAGCCACCACACCCCGACGGTCGCGGCGAGCACGACCACCACAGTGATCGACAGAACCCGGGTCAGCGATGGGCGTGCGCGGGTCATGGCTGGCAGCCCTTCTGGTTGATGGGCCCGACGGCCGGCGGCAGCAGGCCGCAGACGTAGGTGTCGAACCAACGGCCGTTGCCCAGCACGTTGGCGAACAACCTGGTGAACGGGGCGAACAGCTCAAGGCTCCGGTTCAGGTTGTCTTGGTTGCGTTGCAGCATCTTGGTGACCCGGTCCAGCTGCTGCAGGGTCGGGCCGATCTGCGCGGCGTTGTCGTCGACCAACCCACTGAGCTGAGCGGACAACTTGCGGGTGCCCTCCAGCAGTCCGCTGATCGAGTCCCGCCGGGTCCGGATCTCCTGCAGCAGCAGGTTGCCGTCGGCCAGCAGCTTCTCGAAGTCGCCGTTGCGGTCGGCGATCGTCTTCGACGCCTGCGCGGTGTTGTTCAGCAGGTGCTCCAGCTGCTCGTCGCGCGCGGAGATGGTCTGCGAAAGCTGCGACAACCCGTTGAGCGCGCCGCTGACGTCCTCCGGCGTGCCCTTGAAGGTGCCGGAAAGCGTGCGGAAGCTCTCCGCGAGCTGCTTGGTGTCGATCTGGTCCACTGTGGACGAAAGGTCGCTGAACGCCTCGACGACATCGTAGGGCGACATGGTGCGCTGCAGCGGGATCGGGTCGGACGGCGAGAGCTCCTCGCCGCCCTGCGGATCCAGCGCCAGGTACTTCTGACCGAGCAGCGTCTTGATCCGGATGGCAGCGGTGGTGTGGTCGCCCAACCACGCGTCGCCGACCCGGAAGCTGACCAGCACGTGGTCGTCATCGATCTCCACGTCGGAGACGGTGCCGACCTTCACCCCGGCGATGCGCACCTCGCTATCCGGGCGCAGCCCGGCGGCCTCGGTGAACTGCGCGGTGTAGGTGGTGGTGCCGCCGACCAGCGGCAGGCGCTCGAAGTTCAGCGCGAGCAGGAACATCAGCACCAGCACCAGCAGTCCGGCGATGCCGATTCTGAGCGGGGCGCGCTGTGAGAACGCGGTCATCGCTGGCACCTCGGCTGGGTCACCGGCATCAGCGGCAGCGGCAGGTTCAGCTTGCCGACGCCGACCGTGCCGCTCGCCTTGCACATGTAGAAGTTGAACCAGGAGCCGTGGCTGGCGGTGCGGCCGATCGTCTCCAGCTTGCCCGGCATGTTCCGCAGGACCTGGTCGGTGAGCGCCTCGTGGTCGTTGAGGTTCTTCGACAGGTCACCGAGTCCCGCGATGTCCTGCTGTAGCCCCGGCCGCGCTTCGGTCAGCAGGCCCGCTGTGCTGTTGGTCAGCCCGTCCATCGCGGTGATCGCGTCGCCGATCGAGTCCCGGTCCGCGGACAGCCCGGACACCAACTGCTGCAGTTGGCCGATTAGCTCCGACAGCTGCTGGTCGCGGACGTTGACGGTGTCGAGCACACCGTTGAGGTTGTCGATGACCTGCCCGATCACCTGGTCCCGGGAGGCGATCGTGGACGTCAGCGAGGCGGTGTGGGCCAGCAGGCTCTCCACCGTGCCGCCCTCGCCCTGCAGCACCTGGATGATCTCGTAGGAGAGCTTGTTGACGTCCTCCGGCGAAAGCGCCTGGAACAGCGGCTTGAACCCGCCCAGCAGCACGGTCAGGTCCAGCGCTGGCTTCGTGCGCTCCAGGGGGATCTGGCCGCCCGAGGGCAGGAAACCGCCGGTGTTGTCGGAGCCCTGCTCCAACGCGATGTAGCGCTGGCCCACCAGGTTCCGGTACTTGATGGTGGCTGTCACCGAGCTCGGCAGCCGCCGGTCGGCGACGTTGAACCGCACCTCGGCCAGCCGCTTGTCGACCACCTCGATGCTCTCGACCTGGCCGGCCTTCACCCCGGAGATGCGCACCTCGTCGCCCTCGTTGAGGTTCGTGACGTCGGTGAACCGCGCCGTGTAGGACTCCGACGGGCGCAGGTCCCGGTTGGCGATCGTCAGCACCAGCAACCCGGTGGCCAGCACCGTGACAAGCACGAAGATCAGGAACTTCACCAGCGGCGCGGTGATGCTGCGTCCGTTCACCGGTAGCCCACCTCCGCTCCTCGGAGCACGGGCCCGACCAGCAGCGAACCCCAGTCCGGCACTTCACTCGCGGGCCGCCCCAGCGCGGGCGCCAGCAGCACTGACACCATGTCCCGCTCCGCCGGGGAGTTCACCCAGGCCGTGGACTGCGACGAGGTACTCGCCGGCAAGTAGCCCTGGCCCATCGACGCCGGGTTTAGGCCACCGTCGGCCGGCCGCGAGGCGGGCGGCGGCACCGAGCCGTCCTTGAACGGCACGCCCTGCGGGTACTCCGGCACCGGGTTCGGCAGCGACATGAAGTTGTAGCAGCGCGGACCACGCTTGTCGGCGAACTCCGGCTCGTCCTGGTTCGGCAAGTACTTGCCGCGGGTGACGACGACCTCCATGGTGACGTGCAGGCCCGGTTCGGCGGTGCCTTCGCCGAACGCCTGCCGCATCCGCGGCACGAACTCCGCCATCTCCTGCAGGAGGCACGGGTACTCGGGCGCATACTTGGCCAGCACGTCCAGCGTCGGCCGCTGCGACTCGCCGAGCCGGATGATGTTGTGCCGGTTGTCCCGCAGGAACCCGGTCAGGTCACCGGAGCTGGTGGTCAGCTGCCCGGTCAGCGCGGTCAGGTTCTCCCGCTGCGCCACCAGGGTTCGGGCGGTGGTGCTGAAGTTGTCCAGCGCCTCCAGCACCTCCGGCGCGGCCTGCTCGTAGGTCTGTGCGACGCCGACCAGTTCCTTCAGATTCTCCCGCAGGACCGGGACCGACGGGTTGAGCCCGTCCAGGTAGGTGTTCAGCTGCGACAGCGTCTCGCCCAGCGGCTTGCCGCGCCCGGACAACGCCTGGTCCAGCGCGTTCAGCGTGACGGCCAGGTCGTCCGGGTGGATGGCCTGCAGCACCGGCATCGTGTCGGCCAGCACCTGCTCCAGCTCGATGCCCGCGCGGGTGCGGTCCGGCTCGATCACGTCACCGGAGGCCAGCGGCCGGGTCGAGGCCTGCTCCGGCAGCTCCAGCGCGACGTACCGCTCGCCGAACAGCGTCCGCGGCAGCAGTCGAGCCGACACGTTCGACGGCAGTTGCGCCGCCCGCGCCGGGTCCAGCGCCAGCCGTAGCTCGGCACCGTCCCCTGTGGACGTCACGCTCACCACCCGGCCGACGATCACGCCGCGCACCTTCACGTCCGAATCGGGCAACAGCTGGTTCCCGGTGGACGAGGCCTTCAGCACGATGTCCACACTGGACGCGAAGGCCTTCTGGTAGATCGCCACTGTCAGGCTGACGAACAGCACCATGCACAGCAGCAGCGCGAGGCCCAGGGCGCGGCGCCGCAATGCTTTGCGAGACACCCGTACCCGGTCGGCTTTCATGAGCGGGCGGCGAAGATTGTCGCTCATGACGCCTCCGTTGTGGCCAACGCACTTCGGGCACTCATCCGGTGATCCGAACCGTCGTCGTGGTGCCCCAGATCGCGAGGCTGAGGAAGAAGTCGAGCAGTGCCGTGGTCACGATCGCGGTCCGCACGGCGCGGCCCACCGCGACCCCGACCCCGGCCGGGCCGCCGCTGGCGCGGTAGCCGTAGTAGCAGTGCGTCATGATCACCACCACGCTGAAGACAAGCACCTTGGCGAAGGACCACAGCACGTCCTCGGGCGGCAGGAACAGGTTGAAGTAGTGGTCGTAGGTGCCCGCGGACTGGCCGTAGACGTAGATCGTGACGGCGCGGGCGGCGATGTAGGACGTCAGCAGGCCCAGCACGTACAACGGGATGACCGCGATAAACCCGGCCATCACCCGCGTGGTCACCAGGTACGGCAAGCTGGGCACGCCCATGACTTCCAGCGCGTCGATCTCGTCGGAGATCCGCATCGCGCCCAGCTGCGCGGTGAAGCCGGAACCGACCGTCGCCGACAGCGCCAACCCCGCCACCAGCGGAGCGATCTCGCGGGTGTTGAAGTACGCGGAGACGAACCCGGCGAACGCCGAGGTGCCAATCTGGTCCAGCGCCGCGAAGCCCTGCAGGCCCACCACCGTGCCGGTGAACAGCGTCAGCCCGATCATCACGCCGACCGTGCCGCCGATCACCGCCAACGCGCCGCTGCCGAAGCTCACCTCGGCCAGTAGCCGCAGCGTCTCCTTGGTATAGCGGGTGATCACCCGCGGGATCCACGCCAACGACCGCAGGTAGAACGACATCTGGTCGCCCAGGTCGTCCAGCATCTCCAGCGGCCGCCGGGCCGCGCGCTTCGCGCGCTGCGAAACCGTCACCATGTCAGGCCCGCCTGGCGTGCTTTCGAAGCGGCGTCTGCAACTCCCGCAGGGGGGCCGCTACCCGCACCGCCACGCATGAGTCTGGAACCAGGCGTTTGTGCATGTCACATTCCCTTTGGTGGCACGAGTTGCAGGTAGAGCGTGGTCAGGACGAAGTTGACCGCGAACAGCAGCAGGAAGGTGATCACCACCGACTGGTTCACCGCGTCGCCGACCCCCTTCGCGCCGGGCGGCGGGTGCAGGCCGCGGTACGCCGCCACGACTCCCGCCAGGAATCCGAAGATCACCGCCTTCAACTCGCCGATCCACAGGTCCGGCAGCTGCGCCAGCGCGTTGAAGCTCGCCATGTACGCGCCGGGCGTGCCGCCCTGCATGATCACGTTGAACGTGTAACCGCCGACCACGCCGACCACGCTGACCATGCCGTTGAGCAGCAGCGCGACCAACATCGCGGCCAGCACCCTCGGCACCACCAGCCGCTGGATCGGCGAGATGCCGAGGACCTCCATCGCGTCGATCTCGTCCCGGATCTTCCGGGACCCCAGGTCCGCGCAGATCGCCGGACCACCGGCCCCGGCGATCAGCAGCGCGGTCACGATCGGGCTGGCCTGCTGGATGATCGCCAGCACGCTCGTCGCACCGGTGAACGACTGCGCACCGATCTGCCTGGTCAGCGAGCCGAGCTGGAGCGCGATCACGGCACCGAACGGGATGGACACCAGCGCGGTCGGCAGGATCGTCACGCTGGCGATGAACCAGCACTGCTGGATGAACTCGCGGACCTGGAACGGCCGGCGGGGCATCGCCCGGACCACGTCCAGCGCGAGTGCGAACAGCCGCCCGGTCTCCCGCAGTCCGCCCGCGCCGGGGAACCGCACCTGGGACGGCGTGCTCACTGCTCACCCCGCTTGCGGCCGAACCAGCGGCGCCGCGGCGTCTCGACCGGTTCCTCCGGCTGGGACCTGGCGGCCCACGGCTGCGGCTGCGGTTCCGGCTCCTGCGGCTGCCGTGGGTACGGCGTGGGGCGCGGCTTCTGCAGCACGTCCGCGACCTCCACTGGCGGCAACCGGTCCGGCTGGGCCTGCACCGGCTCGGTACGCTGCGGCCACGATCCCGTCGCGGGCGCCGAGAACCCGTAGAGCGCCAGCTCGTTCGGGGCGAGGGTCTTCAGGATCTCCTGCTGCGCCGACGGGGACAACGTCCGCAGCTGGCGCAGCACGCGGTCCTTGCGGCGGCGCACCGCGGACCGCTCCGGCAGGCCGGGCGAGACGTCCAACTGCGGCATCATCGGCGGCACGCTGACCTCGCTCAGCCGCGCTAGTTCGGTCTCCCCGACGTCCTTCTCCTCGCTCATCCCGATCGGGCCGTCCGGGCGACCGTTGAGGAACTGCACCACCGCCGGCTCCGCCGAGGTCAGCAGCACCTCGCGCGGGCCGAACATCACCAGGTTTCGGCGGTAGAGCATGCCGATGTTGTCCGGCACCGTCCGGGCGGTGTTGATGTCGTGGGTGACGATCAGGATCGTGGCGTCGATCTGCGCGTTCAGGTCGACGATCAGCTGGTTCAGCAGTACGGTGCGAACCGGGTCGAGACCGGAGTCGGGCTCGTCGACCAGGATGATCTGGGGATCCAGCACCAGCGCCCGCGCCAGCCCAGCCCGCTTGCGCATACCACCGGAGATCTCGCCGGGCAGCTTCTCCTCGGCGCCGATGAGACCGACCATCTCCATCTTCTCGAGCACCACTTCGCGGATCTCGGATTCGCTCCTGCGGGTGTGCTCTCGAAGGGGGAAAGCGATGTTGTCGTACAGGTTCATCGAACCGAACAGCGCGCCATCCTGGAACAGCACGCCGAAAAGCTTCCGGATCTCGAACAGGTCGTGTTCCGGGCAGGTGCAGATGTCCACCCCGTTGATGACCACCTTGCCGTGCTCCGGCTTCAGCAAACCAACCAGGGATTTCAGGAAAACCGACTTCCCGGTTCCGGAAGGACCCAGCAGGACGCTTATCTCACCGGGAGGAAGCGTCAGCGTGACATCCCGCCAGATGGTCTGCGCGCCGAAGGACTTCGACAGTCCGTCGACAACCACCTCGACGCCCATCCGAACCTCCGCCTCCTCGGTTTCACCCCACCGGTATTTCCCGGAAAGGCAGCGTGGCACATGTGACGCGCTTAACGAAGGTCGTCGGCGTCACACCTGTGCAACGAGCCCGACGCGAAAGGGTTACTCGCGAGTTCACTCGGATTCGAACGGACACAACATTTGTCCGGTAGAAGCAATTCCGCAATTCCACGAAGCAAAAGAAGGCGGGCACCCGCAACAGCGAGTGCCCGCCTTCTTGCAGCGAGTCAAATGCTCACTTGAGGGAGACCGAAGCACCGGCCTCTTCCAGCTTGGCCTTGGCCTCGTTGGCCTTCTCCTTGTCGACCTTCTCCAGGATCGGCTTCGGGGCGCCCTCGACGAGCTCCTTGGCCTCCTTCAGGCCCAGACCCGAGACGATCTCGCGGACGACCTTGATGACCTGGATCTTCTTTTCGCCAGCACCCTCGAGGACGACGTCGAACTCGTCCTGCTCCTCAGCGGCCGGAGCAGCGCCGGCGGCCGGGCCGGCCACAACCGCGGCCGGGGCGGCGGCGGTGACGTCGAAGGTCTCCTCGAACTGCTTCACGAACCCCGACAGCTCCAGGAGGGTCATCTCCTTGAAGACGTCCAACAGCTCTTCGTTGCTCAGCTTCGCCATGGCGGCGTTCCTTTCCGTTCCGGGCCCAGGCACCGGAGGTGTCCGGGCGGGAGTTCCAGCGATCGACGACCGAGTCCACTGAGGACTCAGGCGTCGGCTTCGCCGCCCTTCTTCTCCTGCAGGGCGGCGGCCAACCGGGCAACCTGGGTCGCCGGCGCGGCGAACAGCGCGGCGGCCTGGCCCATCTTGGCCTTCATGGCACCGGCCAACTTGGACAGGGTGACCTCGCGGGAGTCGAGGTCGGCAATGCTCTCGACCTCGTTCACGGACAGCGCGCGGCCGTCCATGTAACCGCCCTTGATCACCAGGGCCTTGTTGTCCTTGGCGAATTCACGCAGAGCCTTGGCCGCGTCGACCGGCTCGCCCTCCACGAAGGCGATCGCGGTCGGGCCGACGAACAGGTCGTCGAGACCCTCGACGCCGGACTGCTCGGCGGCACGCTTGACCAGCGTGTTCTTCGCGACACGGTACGTCGCGCCCGCACCGAGGGCACGGCGCAGCTCAGACAGCTGCGCCATGGACAGCCCGCGGTACTCGGTCACGACTGCAGCGGTCGCGGTGTTGAACCGCTCCGCGATCTCGCTGACCGCATCAACCTTGTCGGGCTTCGCCATGTCGCCTCCTCTCTATTTCCGACTGTGATCCGCATCCAGCCGGTCCTGAGACGACAAAACGCCCCGGCGCAGCAAGCACGGGGCGTCAAGATCATGGGCGCGCTGAGCACGCAACGATAGCCTCGTCCCTCCTGCGCGGGCCGCCCGCATCTCACGGGACCTTAGTTCTCCCCGCCCCTCGCGGGGCACGGAGAAGACCAGCGGTCTTGGGTGGAACCTCGACCAGGATACGCGACCCGATTCCACCGCCGCCAGGCACCCCGGTTCCGCCGGTTGCAGACCGTCCCGATGAAGTTCGCAGTTCGCGGCGCGGACCCGAGGGATACCGGATCACCGGTCGTGACCTCGGCGCCACGGGCGGGCATCATGTGGGGCGTGGCTGATCAGAACGAGTCGCACCGTCCGGAGCGCGGCGCCAACCTGCCGGCGAAACCGCGCTCGGCTGAGGTCGTCGACGCCGAAGTCGTGGAAAGCGCGGTCGTGGAAAGCGCGGTCGCCGAAAGCGACGTCGTGGCAGCCAATGGTCCCGCGACCGCTGCATCTGCCCGCCCGCAGCAGCCCGACGACGAGGAGCTCCGCCAGTACCAGCAGTTCCTGGAATTCCAGAAGTTCCGCGAATGGCAGCAGTCGCGAGGCGGCGACGCCGCGACCCCACCTCCCACCGCGTCCCCAACGGCGACGCCGAAGAAGCCCTGGTGGAAGCGGGCGCTGGGACTGCTGCGCTACAAGCTGGTCCGCCGCCTCATCTACTTGCTGTTGGCGCTGCTGCTGCTCAACTACCTGTACAACAGCCTGACCACCTCCTTCTTCGGCGGCTCCGGCGACAACACCGGCACCGGCAGCAACGGCGTGCCGATCGACTCGGTGCCGGTGAAGTCGGAGAACCCGCAGCAGGTGGTGCGCGGCGTCTACAACTGGCTGCGCGGGCCGAGCCCGGAGCGGACCTGCGGCCTGTTCGACGCCACCGGCAAGTCCGGCTTCGCCGCCGCCCACCAGGCCCCGGACTGCACCACCGCGGCGCGCCAATTGCACGCCCAGATCACCGACCCGAACGCCTACGCCAACCCGAAGTTCGACCACAACGCGGTGACGATCGTCGGCCCGGAGGCCCAGGTCCTCGGCTGCCGGATGCAGGTCAACGGCGGTCCCCGGCTCGGCAGCTTCAAACTCACCCAACAACCCGACGGCGGCTGGGCGATCAGCGCCTACGCCCTCCAAACCTCCAGCTGCGGCGGCTGATCGACGAGGATTGCACAGCTTCGCGCGAAATCGCCCGCTGCGGTCGGCACCCGAAAAGCGAGAATGGCGGGTCGCTCCGGGGAGCGGCCCGCCCTTCTCGGCGGAACTTGGGTATCAGGCCGAGGCCGTGACGCCGCGAGTCGCGTTTGGGTCGACCGGGATGCCCGGGCCCATCGTCGTGGTGAAGGTGACCTTCTTCAGGTACCGGCCCTTCGACACCGACGGCTTGGCGCGCAGGATCTCGTCCAGCGCCGCCGCGTAGTTCTCCACCAGCTTCTGGGTGTCGAAGGACACCTTGCCGATGATGAAGTGCAGGTTGGCCTGCTTGTCGACGCGGAAGTTGATCTTACCGCCCTTGATGTCCGCGACCGCCTTGGTGACGTTCGGGGTGACGGTGCCGGTCTTCGGGTTCGGCATCAGGCCGCGCGGGCCGAGCACCCTAGCGATCTTGCCGACCTTGGCCATCTGGTCCGGGGTGGCGATCGCCGCGTCGAAATCGAGCCAGCCGCCCTGAATGCGCTCGATCAGGTCCTCGGAACCAACCACGTCCGCCCCGGCGGCCTCGGCCTCGGCGGCCTTGTCCCCGACGGCGAACACGATGACGCGGGCAGTCTTACCAGTGCCGTGCGGCAGGTTCACGGTGCCGCGGACCATCTGGTCTGCCTTGCGGGGGTCGACGCCCAGCCGCAGCGCCACCTCGACGGTGGCGTCGTAGTTGACCTTGGCGGTCTTCTTCGCCAGCTCGGCCGCTTCCGTCGGCGCGTACAGCCGCGCGCGATCGATCAGCTCGGCCGCCTGCTGGTATGCCTTGCTGCGCTTTGCCATTTCTGTCCTATCCCAGGTGGATCAGTTGTGGTTGGTCGGGCTGCGCTGGAGCCCTCCCACACGCCGTTTCCGGCTTCGGTCAGCCCTCGACCGTCAGGCCCATCGACCGGGCGGTGCCAGCGATGATCTTGGCGGCCTGGTCGAGGTCGTTGGCGTTGAGGTCCGCCATCTTGGTCTGCGCGATCTCGCGGACCTGGTCCATGGAGACCTTGCCGACCTTGGTCTTGTGCGGCTCGCCGCTGCCCTTGGGCACACCCGCCGCCTTGAGCAGCAGCTTGGCCGCTGGCGGGGTCTTCAGCGCGAAGCTGAAGGAGCGGTCTTCGAACACGGAGATCTCGACCGGCACGACGTTGCCACGCTGGTTCTCCGTGGCGGCGTTGTAGGCCTTGCAGAACTCCATGATGTTGACGCCGTGCTGACCCAGCGCCGGGCCGACGGGCGGGGCCGGGTTGGCCTGGCCGGCCTGGATCTGCAGCTTGATGATCGCTGCGAGCTTCTTCTTCTTGGGCGGCATGTTTGCTTCCTGTGTCTTCGCTATCCGGTTGCCCGGCCCCACCTAGTGGCGGGGCCGAATCTGGCGAGACCACGAAACGGTGGCTTCGCCCGGTTCTGCGCGCGGGTCCTGCCAGATCCGCGCGCAGCCGCCGCGCTCCCGCACCGCGGGAAGGCGGTCAGATCTTGGAGACCTGGTTGAACGACAGCTCAACCGGGGTTTCGCGGCCGAAGATCGACACCAGCACCTTGAGCTTCTGGGCGTCCGGGTTGACCTCGTTGATCGTCGCGGGCAGCGTCGCGAACGGCCCGTCCATGACGGTCACGGACTCGCCGACCTCGAAGTCGACCTCGACCGCGGGCTTGGCGGCCTGCGCGGCCTTCTTGCCCGGCTCGGCCTTCTTCTCCTCGACCTGCGGCGCGAGGAACTTCAGCACCTCGTCGATGGTCAACGGAGACGGCTTGGAGGTGGCACCGACGAAGCCGGTGACGCCCGGCGTGTTGCGCACCGCGCTCCAGGACGCATCGTTGAGTTCCATCCGAACCAGGATGTAGCCGGGCAGCACCTTGCGCTGCACCAGCTTGCGCTGGCCGTTCTTGATCTCGGTGACCTCTTCGGTCGGCACCTCGACCTGGAAGATGAAGTCCTCGACGTCGAGCGTCTGGGCCCGCGTTTCGAGGTTGGTCTTGACCTTGTTCTCGTAGCCCGCGTAGGAGTGCACGACGTACCAGTCGCCGGGCGCGCGTCGCAGCGCTGCGCGCAGCTCCTCGACCGGGTCGGGCTCCGCAGCCACTTCCTCGCCGGTTTCGCCGGTCTCGTCAGCGTCCGGGGCTTCCTCGGCCTCAGCTGGCGCCTCGGTCTCGTCGGCCGAACCGATGTCCTCGCCGGAGTCGGCGTCGTCGGCGGAATCGACTGCGTCGACCGAGTCCGCGGTCGCCTCGGCCTGATCGGCCTCGGGCTGCACCTGCTCGTCGGTAAGGCCGGTGGATTCCTGGCCCTCGTGGGAGGTCACAGTCGGTCTCGCTTCCTCTCGTGCGTTGCGTGCCGGGTCGTCGTTCCGTCGCCGGCACCACCTAGCGCGGGGCCGGAGATGTTCAGCCGGAGCCGAACAGCCAGCCCACACCCTTGGCGAAGAGCACGTCCACGCCGGCCACGAACGCCACCATGATGCTGACGAAAACCAGCACCACGAGGGTGTAGGTCGCCAACGCCTTGCGCGTCGGCCAGATGACCTTGCGCAGTTCGGCGACGACCTCGCGCAGGAAGCGTCCGATCTTCCGGAACAGCGAAACTCGACCCTGCCGGCCATCCCGCGACGGGGTTGGCCGACCCTTCGACTCAGTTGTGCGGGTCGAGTTCGCTTCGGCCGAACCCGACTCGCCGAACCGGCTCTTGCGGCCGGCCGGGCGGGCGGAAGCGCGGCGCTCGCGCCGCGCCGCGGCGCTGGACGGACGGGCGGCGTTCTCGCGCGCTCCGTCCTGCTCCTGCTCGCGGTCCTCGCTCACGCCCATCCTCCGCTCACCGTCGCATCGACGCAGGGGTGACAGGACTTGAACCTGCAACCTGCGGTTTTGGAGACCGCTGCTCTGCCAATTGAGCTACACCCCTTTGCGGCCCTGCAGCTCGACCGCATTCGGGACGCTCACCACCGGCCCTGGAACCGGCATTCCACGGTGTTCAGGCATCCCAGGTACGAAAGTGTACGGCACGCCGACGACCTTGCTCCAACGGCACCCCCAGTACGGGTCCATGAACAACTTCGCCGCTGGTGGGGAGCGTGTCCGACGACACGCCGGGTCTGTCAGGATGCTGTCATGGCCGCACCTGAGACAGACCAAGGAACCAAGGCGCGGGTGTCCGCGCGGATCGGCGGGATCAGCGAGTCCGCCACGCTGGCCGTGGACGCCAAAGCGAAGGCGCACAAGGCCGCCGGCCGGCCGGTGATCGGCTTCGGCGCCGGTGAGCCGGACTTCCCGACGCCGCAGCCGATCGTCGACGCCGCGATCGCCGCCTGCTCCGATCCGAAGAACCACCGCTACAGCCCGGCAGCCGGCCTGCCGGAGCTGCGCGAGGCGATCGCCGCGAAGACGCAGCGCGACTCCGCCTACACCGTGCAGGCCAGCCAGGTGTTGGTGACCAACGGCGGCAAGCAGGCCGTCTACCAGGCGTTCCAGACGCTGCTCGACCCGGGCGACGAGGTCCTGCTGCCGGCGCCGTACTGGACCACTTACCCGGAGGCGATCACGCTGCCGGGCGGTGTTCCGGTGGTGGTGCCCGCAGACGAGTCGACCGGCTATCGGGTGTCCGTCGAGCAGCTGGAGGCAGCGCGGACCCCACGCACCAAGGTGCTGCTGTTCAACTCGCCGTCCAACCCGACCGGCGCGATCTACCCGCCGGAGCAGGTCGAGGCGATCGGCCGCTGGGCCGTCGAGCACGGCATCTGGGTGGTCACCGACGAGATCTACGAGCACCTTGTCTACGGCGACGCGCGGCACGTGTCGATGCCCGCCGTGGTGCCGGAGCTCGCCGACACCTGCGTGGTGCTCAACGGGGTCGCCAAGACCTATGCCATGACCGGCTGGCGGGTGGGCTGGATGATCGGCCCGTCGGACGTCATCAAGGCCGCCACGAACCTGCAGTCGCACCTGTCGTCGAATGTCGCCAACGTCTCGCAGCGGGCCGCACTGGAGGCCGTCAGCGGCTCGCTGGACGCGGTGCTGGAGATGCGCTCGGCGTTCGACCGCCGCCGCCGCAAGATCGTCGAGCTGCTCTCTGCGATTCCCGGCGTCAGCTGCCCGGAGCCGCAGGGTGCGTTCTACGCGTACCCGTCGGTGAAGGGCCTGCTGGGCAAGGAGATCCGCGGTGTCCGCCCACAGACGAGCGTGGAGCTGGCGAGCCTGGTCCTGGAGCAGGCCGAGGTCGCGGTGGTGCCGGGCGAGGCCTTCGGCACGCCGGGCTACTTCCGCCTCTCCTATGCCCTCGGCGACGAGGACCTCGTCACCGGTGTGACCCGGATGGCGGAACTCCTCGGCGAAGCCAAGTAGTCGTTCAACGGATGAAGGGCACCTCCAAGCCGCGTTGCCAGCCGGAGGTGCCCTTCACTTTTAAGCTCGATCGAGGCGCACCACCCGTTAGTGGGTTGAGCGGTTGGCACTCGCGCCCCCGGTCATTCGGTCACTCGGGGAGGCGGAGGGTGGCCGTGGCGCCACCGAGGACTCCCTGGTCCGCGCTGCGGGCCGTGATGCTGACCTTGACCGTGCCGTCCTCGTTCTTCTTCGCGATCTTGCCCGACACCTCGACCAGCGCGCCGTTGCCGTCGTCGGGGACCACGACGGGCCGGGTGAACCGCACTCCGTAGTGCAAGATCGCGCCCGGGTCGCCGGTCCACTCGCTGACCAGGCGACCGGCGATGGCCATCGTGAGCATGCCGTGGGCGATCACGTCCGGCAGGCCGACCTCGGTGGCGAACCGCTCGTTCCAGTGGATCGGGTTGAAGTCGCCGGAGGCGCCCGCGTAGCGGACCAGGTCGGCGCGGGTGAGCAGCACGCTCAGCGCCGGCAGCTGGTCGCCGACGGCGGCCTCGGACATCCGTGCGCTCATGCCAGTCCCGCCTCTACGCGTTTCACAGTTGTGGTTACGTCCGGCTCAATCTCGCATTTCGCGGTTTCTTGCGACTGGTTTACGTCACGTTCCCCTGAGGTGCGGTTGATGAGGACTCGGGTTGACACAGGGCTACTCATGCGCCCTCCCCATCTTCGGTGGTACCGCGCGCCACGAGCATCGACTTCGCGGTGCACACCGGCTCGCCGTCGACGGTACCGATCTCGGCCCGCACCGTCAGGAAATCGTTGCCCGCACGGGCCTTGATGTCGTCCACGTGCACCACCGTGACGAGCCGGTCACCGGCCCGGATCGGCCGGTGGTGGGTGAAGTCCTGCTGGCCGTGCACCACGCGGCTGTAGTCCAGCCCGAGCTGCGGGTCCTCGACGATCACGTCGTGGGCGGCCATCGAGAGGATCACCGCGAAGGTCGGCGGCGCGATCACGTCCGGGTATCCGGCGGCCTTGGCAGCGTCGGCGTCGCGGTACAGCGGGGAGTCGTCCTTGATCGCCGCGGCGAACTCGCGGATCTTCTCCCTGCCCACCTCGTAGGGTGCGGTGGGCGGGTACTCACGTCCGATGAATGACTGGTCAAGCGGCACGCCCGCAGGCTACCCGACCAGGTGAAGTCCACCCGCGCCCAAGCAGCCTGTGCACGGGTGCACCGCACCAAAACCAAATCAGGCGGCGATCCACACGGCACCTTCGCTCACCCGATCACCAGTGCCGAAATGCAAGAAGCCCGCCCCCTGCCGGGGACGGGCTCGAAGCTCCGATCGAGATCTGGCTGACGATCAGGCCGGAGGACGGCACCCCGCACGAGGAGCCGACCACCGCACCGTGGGGGCTTGACCCCCAACTAGCACCCTGAACGAGCCCCGGCAAAGCGCGAAGCACGAGCAGGGTTTACCCGATCGGTCAGCGGGTTTCCTTGTGCAGCTTGTGCGTACCGCAGTTCGGGCAGAACTTCTTCATCTCCAAGCGGTCCGGGTCGTTGCGCCGGTTCTTGTTGGTGATGTAGTTGCGGTGCTTGCACTCCTCGCACGCCAGCGTGATCTTGGGTCGAACGTCGGTGGCGGCCACGGGGGTGCCTTTCTGTCTCGGTGGTACTCCGGAACGGTTCGCTGGAGGCCCGAGCGAACCCGTGACTGGTAGCGGTGGCCGGACTTGAACCGGCGACACAGCGATTATGAGCCGCTTGCTCTACCGACTGAGCTACACCGCCATGCTGGGAACCTAGGTGCACGCACCTGGCGTCTCAGCCGACGCAGGATATCCCACGCAAAACAGCCACAGCACCCAGTTTACCGAGCACCGCAGCTGCCTTTCGAGCCCCAATACGGAATCGAACCGTAGACCTTCTCCTTACCATGGAGACGCTCTGCCGACTGAGCTATTGGGGCGTTTCCTTGCGGAACGTCTAGAACTTTACACACCATCCGCACCCCCTCGAAACAGGGGGGCCCTTTACGTGAAAACCCTGGTCACGGAGCGGTTTTCACACCAGGAGCGGCGGCGACTACCGAAATCAGTCTCAGTGCAGGAGTGTGAGGACAGTCTCGGATCGGGCGCCGCTGTCGCTCTTGGTGCGGGCCTGCAGCCACGCCTCGAACCGCTCCTCGGACAGCGGCCGCGAGATCAGGTAGCCCTGGGCGACGTCGCAGCCCATCGCCACCAGCTGGTCACGCGCGGCGTCGTCCTCCACGCCCTCCGCGACCACCGCCAGGTCCAACGAGTGCCCGAGCTCGACGATGGAGCGGACCACGGCCATGTCACCGAGGTCGGTGCCCATGCCGAGCACGAAGCTCTTGTCGATCTTCACCTCGTCCACCGGCAGCTGCCGCAGGTAGGCCAGCGACGAATACCCGGTGCCGAAGTCGTCCACCGCCAGCACCACGCCCATCGCGTGCAACCGGCGCAGCAACGGCAGCGAGCGCTCCGGGTCGGCCATCACCCCGGACTCGGTCAGCTCGAAGGTGAGCAGCTCCGGCGGGGTGTCGTGGCGAAGCAGCGCCTCGCCGACCCGGTCCGGGAAGGTCTCGTCGGCGAGGTTGCGCACCGACAAGTTCACCGCCACCGACATCCGCAGTCCGCGGTCCATCCACTGCCGGATCTTGACCAGCGCGCATTCCATCACGAACGAGGTGAGCGCGTCGACCAGCCCGGTCGCCTCCACCAGCGGCACGAACTCGTCCGGGTCCAGCCGCCCGTACTCCGGGTGCGACCAGCGCACCAGCGCCTCGGCGCCCACCACCTGACGGACGGGCAGCGCGACCTTCGGCTGGTAGTGCACCTCGACCTGGCCGGTGTCCAGCGCCTGCCGGAACTGGGTGACCAGCTGGAAGCGGCGCAGGAAGACCTGGCCCATCGCGGGCGCGTAGCCGCGCACGCCGTCCTCGCCGTTGCGGGCCGCCCGGACCGCGACGTCGGAGCGCTGCAGGAGGGTGTCGATGTCGGTCTCGCACTCGCCGTCCACGGGCGCGGACGAGGCGTACCCGGCGACCCCGGCGGCCTCCACCACGATGCGGTCCAGCGGGTACGGCTCGGCGATCACCTCGCGCAGTTGCTGGGCGAATTCGTGCGCCTGGGCCTCGCTGTGGTCCAGCAGGAGCACCGCGAAGGAGTTCGCTTCGAGCCTGGCCAGCGGCGCCTCGCCCAGCGCCTCCTGCATCCGCCGCCCGGCGGCGACGATCATCCGGTCGCCCCAGGTGTAGCCGAGGGCCTCGCTGACCGTGGTCAGCACGTCGAGGTCCACCCGCAGCACGACCGCAGTGCGCCCGTTGTGCAGTTTCTCGGCCGCCATCTCGCGGAATCCGGTGCGGTTGAGCAGTCCGGTCAGCGGATCGTGGTACGCGTCATGGCGCAGCCTCGCGAGCAGCCGCCGGTTGTCCATCGCGGTCGCGAGGTGGCTCGCCAGGGTGTGCAGCAGCCGCACGTCGGCCCTGCCGAAGCCCCGCCACCGGCTGACCCGGTCGTGCACCTCGACGGCACCGAGCAGCTGGCTCGCGCCGCGCAGCGGCACGACTAGCGCCTCGTATGCGCCGCGTTGGCGCAGCGCCCGCCGCACCTCTTCGGGCGCCTCCAGCGTCCGGAAGGAACGGACGTGGCTGCCCGGCAGCTGGAGCAGCGGGTCGTCGCGCAGCGCCGAGGGCGCGGTCTGTTCCGCCAGCTCAGGCAGCGGTTCGCCCGCGACTAGCGTGCTGACCTCCCCGCTGGGGTTCAGCCGCAGCCGCAGCACCACCCGGGTCGCGTTGAGCTGCTCCCGGATCCGCTCCGCGACCGGCTCCCACTCGCTGACCGACACCACCGGCCCGGCGACGGAGTCGGACGGGCCGTGCGGGGCGGTCTGCCCGGAGCGGGCCACGCTGAGGCTGAAGTCGCTGAGCGCCTCCAGGTCACGCTGCTCGCGCAGCAGGCCGGAGTAGGCGCGGTACAGGCCGATAACGGCCACCGCGACCAGCGCCACGAGCAGCCAACCCCACGGGGTGCTGATCGAGACCTCGTAGCCGACCAGGCCGACCGACGTGTTGAGCAGGCCCACGGCCAGCGTGTTCACCGCCAGCCGCACCCCCGCAGACACCCGCATCGCGCCACCCAGCACGTGCAGCGCGGCGAGCGCGAAAGCGCAGCTGATCAGTGGCGAGGTCAGGGTTCCGATGACCGGGCCGAACCAGGCCGGGGCCACCCCGGTCAACGCCAGGTGCACCGCGTTGGCCACAGCGAACGGCACCGCGATCTCCAGGCACAGCACGCCCGCGTTGTAGACCACGTGGGTGGCCGCGCGACGCCCGACCTGCGCGCCGAGCCCGGCCAGCAGGTTCGCCGCGAGCACAACCTCGAACGGCACCGTCAGCAGCCCGAGGATCAGCGGGATCTCGGTGAACGAGATGGTCCAGCCGACCCGCTTCACGTCGACGTCGATGGTCAGCTGCTCGGCCAGCAGGAAGCCCATGGCCAGCAGCGGCCCGATGAACAGCAGGTCGGGGCGGTATTGGAAGGGTAACCACGCCGAGGTCGCCGCGGAGGCGAGCACGCCGACGACGAGCACCACGAAGGAGAAGCCGGTGAACGTCCGGCGCCGGAGCGGATCCACCTCGGCGCGCACCGGCGGGCGAGCAGCCTCCAGGTTGGATTGCGGACCGAGGGAGCGATGCCGCTCGATCATCCACGCTCCTCCCACCGGTCGCACGGGCGCACCCACACGATTGCCATCGCCGATCGTGGCGCACTACCGCACGGATGACCAGGGGCCAATGGCTCCCGTCGCATCTGCCAGACACACGCACCGGCGTTGATCCAAGTGGTCCGCGATGGCATGATCGCCCGGCACCGCGAGTTGACCTGCAAAGATTTGACAACTTTTAACTAGCACCATGATCCATGGGGCTTCGCGAAGCGGAGCGCAGCACTTTGTGATGATCGCCGCAGCAACCGATCTGCCCGAACACCGTACGCAATCGGCGGAAGCGGACCGTTACTGCTGCAGCCCGAACTCGTCCAAGAAATCCCGGATCGCACAGTCCAGATCGGCCAGTCCCGATTCCTCCACCGGGAGGTGGCCGGCGCCCTTGAGCGACGCGAAGCGGGTGGGTGCGGCGAGCCGGTCGAAGAATTGCCGGGACAGCAGCGGCGGCGTCCACCGGTCTTCGTCGGGGTGCGCCAGCAGCAGCGGCGGCCCGGCGAAGTCCTCCGGCGCCACGGCTGGCGGCGTGGCCAGGCAGCTGCGGGCGAAGCCGAGCGTCAGCCAACTGCCGCCACCGATCGCGTCGGCCCACACCAGGTTGGCGAATTGGCAGTGGTTGGACGCCGCAGCGATGTTCGACAGCCAGTGCACCGGGACCCGCGCCGTCGAGAACGGCTTCGGGATCAGCGCCAGCAGCCCAGCCCAGTGGGCCATTTCCGGCCGGGCCGCGAGCCGCCGCCGGACCTCTTCGCGCCTCGCGTCGGCCAGGCAGGTGGCGATGACGCCGGCCACCGCGCCGCCGGCCGTGGCGGCAACGTCGTAGGCGAGCCGGCCGCCGGTGCTGATGCCGAGCAGCACGATCGGCCGGTCGTCGCGGGACCGCTCGTGCTCGACCAGGTCCAGCACGCAGGACACCCAGCCCTGGTAGGTGATGCCGCGCCGGGGCGTGGCGGTCAGGCCGAAGCCTGGTAGGTCGGGGGCGATGAATTCGAGGTCCACCAGCGACGGCAGCCGCCCGTACGGGGCGAGCATGCGGCCGTAGGTGCCAACTCCGTGCAGCGCGATCAGCTTGGTCGGAGCGTCCGGGCGCGGGACGCGGTCGAGGTGCACCACGGTGCCGCGCCACGGCAACCACTGCTCGGCGGGCGCGTTCTCCTCGGTGATCCGTAGCGCACCGGGGAAGAAGTCCTGGTAGCGGAGCCAGTACTGCTGATCGCGGTAGCCGGGGCCGACGACGGTGGCGGACCCTGGGGTGGATGGAGCCGAAGGCACACTTCGAACATACGGACCGGACCGGACGATGCGCATCAGCCAACAGCAGGCACGCAACTGGTTCGCGCAGGCTCGGGTGGCACGCCTGGCCAGCGCCGATGAGCTGGGACGACCGCACCTGGTGCCGGTCGTCTTCGTGACGCGCGGGGATGTGATCGTCACCGCAGTGGACCGGAAGCCGAAGCGGACCGCGAACCTCAAGCGGCTGCGCAACATATCGGCGAATCCGCAGGTGGCGCTGCTCGTGGACCACTACGAGGACGACTGGTCCCGCCTGTGGTGGGTCCGCGCCGACGGCGAGGCCGAGTTGGCCGAAAGCGCCGCGCACCCGGACTTGCTCGCCGCGCTCTGGGCGAAGTACCCGCAGTACCGGGAGAACCCGCCGACTGGCACGCTGATCATGGTCCGGGTTACGCGCTGGAGCGGCTGGGCCTTCGCGCAGCGGTGAGCGCCAGGGGCCGTGAGCGCTTTCGAGTCAGCTTCTATCGCGAGGGAAAACGCTCACGGGCGCTTTCGCTCCAGGTGGACGACATCCGAGTCGAGGTCGAGCGGACCGCCGGCCTCGCGGTCGTCCTCCTTCACGACCTCCACCCAGGCGAGCTGTTCGAGCTGGTGCTTGGCCCCCGCACTGAACAGGCCCTCGACGCCCAGCGCGGCGGAGGCCGTCCGGCGCTGCTCCACAGATCGCTGCCCGGGGGGCTGCTGAGCAGTGCGCTGCTCCCGCCGCCGCTTCGCGCGACCTGCTCGATCAATGGCCATGCAACCAGGCTAGTCGGGCATCTGCGCTGCTGACCGGCGCTGCAGACAATGCGCCAACTGCCCGCCCGGCCGGACCGACGACCGCCGGAGGTGGTCAACTAGGCTGCGGTTCCGTGCCCGATCCGTACTTTGTCCTGGTCAGCACGGCGGAACTCGCGGATCTGGCGAGCGCGCTGGACGTCATCGACGGCCACGCCGAGCTCAACCACCGCTACCGCAAGCTGATCGCCGACTCCCGCCAGGTCCTGGCGGCCGACGAGATCCGCCTCACCCAGGCCCGCGGCGTCGCCAAGCGGCTGATGGTGCTGGTCAAGGCAGCCGGCCCGGGTTTCCGCGACGGGCTGCCCGAGGTGGCCCGCACGGCGCTGGACACGGGCGTGGCGCAGGCTGACGCCCTGGTCTTCCGCCCCGAGGAGGATTGAGCGAGGAACCCCCCGTGAAACCGGTTGCGGGCGGTATGTATTCTTTTTCTCGCAAGCCAGCAATGCTGGCGCGCACGCCAGGTTGCCCGAGCGGCCAAAGGGAGCTGACTGTAAATCAGCCGGCAATGCCTTCGGAGGTTCGAATCCTCCACCTGGCACCCGCAGAACCGGCCCCGTGACCAGATGAACTGGTCGCGGGGCCGGTTCTTTTGCGCACCGGGCACCGCGACCGGGACCAAGCCCACAGCGCCGCCCGGTAGCGTGTATCCGCAGATGATTCGCAGATCCGCTGCTGCGGCCCAACGGGAGGTAGACAGGTGGCAAACCCGTCCTTCGACGTGGTGAGCAAGGTGGACCACCAAGAGGTGGACAACGCGCTGAACCAGGCGGCCAAGGAGCTCGCCAACCGGTTCGACTTCCGCGGCACCGGCTCCAAGATCCAGTGGTCCGGCGAGGAAGCCGTGGTGCTGGAGTCGGAGACCGAGGAGCGCTGCAAGGCCGCCATCGAGGTCTTCAAGGAGAAGCTGATCAAGCGCGGCATCTCGCTGAAGGCGCTGGACATGGGTGAGCCCGCCAGCTCCGGCCAGACCTACAAAGCCACCGGCAAGGTCGTGCAGGGCATCTCGCAGGACGTCGCGAAGAAGATCTCCAAGAAGATCCGCGACGAGGGCCCGAAGGGCGTGCAGGCCCAGATCCAGGGTGAGCAGCTGCGGGTGTCCGGCAAGAAGAAGGACGACCTGCAGGCCGTGATCCAGCTGCTGAAGTCGAGCGAATTCGACGTCGCGCTCCAGTTCGAGAATTTCCGGTAAACCACCGCTGGAGGTATCCAGGTGAAGGGGATCGTGCTGGCGGGTGGCAGCGGGACCCGGCTGCATCCGCTGACGCAGGCCGTGTCCAAGCAGCTACTCCCGGTGTACGACAAGCCGATGATCTACTACCCGCTGTCGGTGTTGATGCTGGCCGGCATCCGGGACGTGCTGCTGATCTCGGCCCCGACCGACACGCCGTTGTTCCAGCGGCTGCTCGGGGACGGGTCGCAGCTCGGCATCCGGATCGAGTACGCCGAGCAGGCCCAGCCCAACGGGCTCGCCGAGGCGTTCGTGATAGGTGCCGACTTCGTCGGCGACGACTCGGTGGCGTTGGTGCTCGGAGACAACATCTTCTACGGGCAGGGCTTCTCCAAGATCCTCCAGCAGTGCGTCCGGGACCTCGACGGCTGCACGCTGTTCGGCTACCCGGTCCGCGACCCGCAACGCTACGGCGTCGGAGAGGTGGACGACGGCGGTCGGCTGGTGTCCATCGTGGAGAAACCGGAGCGGCCGAAGTCCAACATGGCCATCACCGGCCTGTACTTCTACGACAACGACGTGGTGCGCATCGCCAAGGGGCTCACGCCGTCGGCCCGCGGCGAGCTGGAGATCACCGACGTCAACCTTGCCTACCTGCAGGAGGGCCGGGCGCACCTGACCAAGTTCGGCCGCGGTTTCGCCTGGCTGGATACCGGGACCCACGACTCGCTATTGGAGGCCTCGCAGTTCGTGCAGGTGCTGGAGCACCGGCAGGGCGTGCGGATCGCCTGCCTGGAGGAGGTCGCCCTGCGCATGGGCTACATCTCGGCCGACGACTGCTTCGCGCTGGGCGCGAAACTGGCCAAGTCGGGCTACGGCGAGTACGTCATGGACGTCGCCCGCAACTCCGGCGCGCGAGGCTGACCCGAGGTCTGCCGCGATTCCAAAAAGCGTTTTCAGCCTCTTCTTGCATTGCGGTGCGGGTAGCGGAACCTGAGAACCCGCGGCGGCGCCAGTCGCGAGGGTGGGCTCAGCCCACGGGCCGTGGGACTTCAGGCGTCGCTGCTGCGGGGCGGCCAGGATGAAAAGGCTCGATGGAAATCGCGGACCGTCGGCGTGTCATAGTCCGGAGCGCCGTTAACCCGGGTGGCGTTCAGGCCGGGGGGAGTTGGTGACCGGCCATGCCCTCCAGGCGGCGAATGCGGTCGGCCATCGGCGGGTGCGTGGAGAACAGCCGCGCCAGCCGCTCGCCGGGGCGGAACGGGTTGGCGATCATCAGGTGCGACTGCGACACCAGCTGCGGCTCCGGTGACAGCGGCGCCTGCTGGGTGCCGCGCTCCAGCTTGCGCAGCGCGGACGCCAGCGCGAGCGGATCCGCCGTCAGCTGCGCCCCCGACACGTCGGCCTGGTACTCACGGGACCGGCTGACGGCCATCTGCACCACGGCTGCCGCGATCGGGCCCAGCAGCGCCACCAACAGCATCGCGAACGGGTTGGGCCGGTCCTCGTCCTGGCCGCCGAACATGCCGAAGAACAGCCCGAAGTTGGCCAGGAACGTGACCACGCTGGCCAGCGCCCCGGCGACGCTGGAGATCAGGATGTCGCGGTTGTAGACGTGCGAGAGCTCGTGACCGAGGACGGCGCGCAGCTCGCGCTCGTTGAGCAGTTCGAGGATCCCGGCCGTGCAGCACACTGCGGCGTTGCGCGGGTTCCGGCCGGTGGCGAAGGCGTTGGGCGCCCGCGTCGGACTGATGTAAAGCGCGGGCATCGGCTGCCGCGCCGAGGTCGCCAGCTCCCGCACGATCCGGTACATGGCGGGCTGTTCGGCCTCCGACACCGGCCGGGCGCGCATCGCGCGCAGGGCCAGGTTGGCCGAGTTGAAATACGCGTAGCCGTTCATGCCCAACGCCACGAAGAACGCGATGACCAAGCCGGTCCGGCCGAAGATCGACCCGACCAGCAGCACCAGCGCGCTCATGCCGCCGAGCAGCAGCGCAGTCTTCAAACCGTTGACGTGACTGTGCACCGTGCCTGCCTCCGCCCAAAGGCTCATCCGATCATCGGTGGGACCGCCGGATTGCCTTTCGTGACACCCCGCGTATTCCGAAGGTCACCCAGAAAACGAGCAGGCGCCGGTCGTAGTTCCGCTGGGCGGATGTGCTGAAGCCAACGTCTCCGGAGGTAATCGGCGTGACGGTCGCCCGAGAGGCGCCTCGATCTAATCGACCGTTAGTTGAATCCGAAATCTATCCGGCTCCGGGGGCCGGATGGCAGGAGGAAATTCGATGATCTTCGCCAAGCTGCGTCGACATCGCTCGACCGACGGGGGCACTGCGGCGCGCAACGACCAAGCAGGCACCTTTCTCCCCCGGCGCCGCTCGACAGCGGGCTGCTGACCTGCCAGGTGCACACGACGAACGCGGCGCGCTGCTGCCGGGCGCGACCGCGACGCTGCGCCGCTAGGACTACTCGGTCAACTAGCAGGCCACCCTGGCTAAGGGCATCGCCGTGGTCAGCCCCACCATCGGCATCGAGCTCGGGGTGCAGGCGGCCCTGGCGCAGTAGCCCAGGCATGCCGAAGGGCGTCGTCGCAGGTCGCCGACGCCCTTGGCGCCCCTCAAGCGTGCAGTTCCATCGTGCAGCACTTCGGCCCGCCGCCGGACTTCCGGAGCTCGGAGACGTCCAGCAGGATCGGCTCGTAGCCGCGGCCGGCCAGCTGCGCGGCGAGCCCGGTCGCCTCCAGCGGCAGCACCACGTTGCGACCGTCGGAGACCCCGTTCAGGCCGAGGCAAGCGGCATCGTTCGCGTCGGCGATCACGGCGTCCGGGAACATCCGCTCCAGCACTCGGCGCGACCCGGCCGAAAACGCCTCCGGGAAGTATGCGATCTGCGCCCGCTCGCCGCGTTCCAGCACGAACAGCGCGGTGTCCAGGTGGTAGTAGCGCGGGTCGACCAGCCGCAGCGACACCACGGGAACCCCGAGCACCTCCTGGGCCTCTGCGTGCGCTTCGGGGTCGGTGCGGAACCCGCTGCCGGCCAGCAGCACCCGGCCGGTCCAGGCGAAGTCGCCCTCGGCCTCGTTGATCCGGGACGGCATCACCAGGTTCCGGTAGCCGCGGGTGACGAACCAGCGCCGGAAGTGCTCGGCCTCGGCGGCCCGCTGCGGAGCCCGGAACCGGGCGCCCAGCACCCGGTCGTCGATAACGGTCGCCGAGTTGGCGGCGAACACCATGTCGGGCAGACCGGGCTGCGGTTCGACCACCTCGACGACGTGCCCGAGCCGCTCGTACGTGCGCCTCAGCTCCTTCCACTGGGCCATCGCCAGGTCGACGTCCACCGGCGTGCCCGGATCCATCCACGGGTTGATCGAATACGTGACGGTGAAGTACTTGGGCGCGCACATCACGTAGTGCCGCGTGGTGGCCTGCAGCGGCGCGAGCTTTTCTACAGCCTGAGCGGCAGTGACCGTCATGAATCGAAATCTAAGTGTTGGCCTGACAAGCTATCAACAACGCTCCGTTCGATTTTTGCGGCAGAATGTTGCGTATGGATGCCTTGGATCAACGAATCATTTCGCAACTGGTCGCCGATGCCCGGGCGAGCTACGCGGAGATCGGCGCGGAGGTGGGCCTGTCCGCGCCCGCGGTGAAGCGGCGGGTGGACAAGCTGCTGGACCTGGGCGTGCTGCAGGGTTTCACCGCAGTCGTGGATCCGGAGGCGCTGGGCTGGGGAACGGAGGCGTTCGTGGAGGTGCACTGCGAGGGCAACGTCCCGGCGGACCGGATCCGCGTCGGGCTCGAACCGCTGCCGGAGGTGGTCGCGGCTTACACGGTGTCCGGGCAGGCCGACGCAATCGTGCACCTGCGGGCGGCGAACATCCACCACCTCGAAGAGGCGATGGAACGCCTGCGCTCGGTGGACTTCGTGAGCCGGACGGTGTCCACAGTGGTCCTCTCCCGACTCCTGGAGCGCCAACCCCAGCCGGAGTGAAAGCCCCGAACCCGTCGCCGACCTCGTTTCGGTTAGCGGGGCTTCAGGTGGCGTTGGCCGTTCCAGGGCTCGAAGCCGGCGATCTCGGCGTCGGCCGGGGTGCGGAACCACACGTCGGCGACGATCTTGCCGTAAGCCGGAGATTCGGGGCTGTGGTACTGCCGGGACGCGGAGTGCCCCTTGATCATCGGCCCCGAGCCGCCCTCCCGACCGGGCCGCGGCCCGGCACCGGGCGTGCGCCGCGGCAGCGGCGGCAGCTCCGCCGCGCCACCGCCCCCGACCTTCGGGATCACCCGCGTCGCATCCGCTCCGACCGGCGGCACATACGGCGTCTCCGACGCCCAGCCGCTTCGCGGCTGGGCCGACTCGAACAGCGACCGCAGCTGCCCGGACAACCGCGACTCCGTCCCGTCATCCGCTCCGCGCTTCGCGTTCCCCGTCTCCGAGGGCTCCGCCTGCTTCGCAGGCGTCCCGGCGGCGACTTGCGCGGCGATCGCCGCGATCACTTCCTCGGGTGACCTCGCCGACGACTTCGTCGTCTCGGGCTCCGCGTCTGGCCACACCATCGGGGGTTCTGCCGGGTGCTCCTTGGCGGGCGTTCGCACGGTCGCGGCCGACTCCCCGACGACCTGTGGTTCCACCACCGGTTCGACAACCGTGTCAGGCTCGGCCGATGCCTGCGGCGAGGCAGGTTTCCGCGCGGCCGCAGCGGAGGCCGCCGACATCGGCGGCTCGTCAGGCGTCCGTGCCGTCCCAGCTGATTTCGCCGAAGCCTGCGGCGCAACCGCGCCACCGGCCGACTCCTGCGTCGCCGTCCCGGCGGGCTCCTCAGCTCTCGACGGCTGCGCCCCGGCGCGCTCCCTGGCTGCGGGCGGCGTCGACGGAACGGGCGGCGCGGCGTCGTCGCGGTTCGCTCCGAGCGCGTTCACGCGCTTGTCCCACTCGCGGAACCACTCGCTGTCGCTGTCGTTGCGCGCGGGCGTCGCCTGCTCCGGGGCCACCCAGGCCCGCGGGGCACGCCCCCAGTCGCCGACCTCCGGCTCGTCCGGCTGTTCTCGGCGTTGCGGCGTCGAGCGCAGCAGGTCGAACGGGGCGTCACCGGCGGTCCGCTCGTCCGCTTCGTAGCCCTCGTAGCCGCCCGGCTGGTCGTAGGCGTACTCGTCCTCCGGGTAAGGCGTGGTGAATTCCGCCAGGCGTCGTCGCAGCGGGCGGGCGCAGAGCAGCCAGGTGATCAGCGCCCCCAGCGCGAACGCGGCGAGGCTCCACAACCACACCTGCGTGAACAGCCAGGTGATCACGAGCGATGTCCCTCCTCAGGACTCCAGCAGCGTCGCCAGTTCTCCGAGGGATACCTACCACGGGACATCCCCGTCGAGTGCCAGCTTGACCGGCTCGTGACACGCTCGGGTTGCCCCCGAGCAACTTTCCGGGCACACGAACGCTGTGGCTCTATCGGTTTTCCTGCCGACTGTGAGTCTTTCGAGTCAGCCCCTATAGCCGCCCAAAGGACTCACCGCCAGTGGTACCGGCGGAAACCGGTAATCGTCGCGGGTCCGCCTCAGCGAGTTCGCGCCACCACGTAGTCGACCAGCATCGACAACGCTTCGCGGGCCGGGACGTCCGGCAGCGAGGCAAGCTCCTTGCGGGCGTCGTCGGCGAATTCGTCCAGGGTGGCGCGGGTCCGCGCGAGTCCGTTGGACGCGCGCAGCAGCTCCAGTGCCTCGTCGACCTCGGCGTCCCCGGTCAGCGGCCCGGCAAGCAGTTCACGCAGTCTCGGGGAGGTGTCCTCGTCGGCCAGCGCGTACAGCATCGGCAGCGTCCGCACACCCTCGCGGAGGTCGGTACCCGGGGTCTTGCCCGACTCGTTGGCCGGCGAGGCGATGTCGATGATGTCGTCGGAGATCTGGAAACCGGTGCCCAGAATCCGGCCGACCCGCTCCAGCGAGTCGATCGTCGCCGCGTCCACACCGGAGAACCAGGCGCCGAACCGCCCGGCGGTGGCGATCAGCGAACCGGTCTTCTCGTAGATCACCGTGAGGTAGAACTCGACGGCGTCCGCGCCCGGACCGACCCCGACCGTCTCCCGCATCTGGCCGGTGACCAGCGCCTCGAAGGTGCTCGCCATCTGCCGGACCGCTTCGCTGCCGAGGTCGGCGATCAACCGGGACGCCCGGGCGAACAGGAAGTCGCCGGTCAGGATCGCGACCGAGTTGTCCCAGCGGGCGTTGGCGCTGGTAGCGCCGCGCCGCATGGTCGCCTCGTCCATCACGTCGTCGTGGTAGAGCGTGGCGAGGTGGATCATCTCGACCACCGCCGCGGACTTGATCACCCCGTCCGCAGCGGGGTCGCCGAACTGCGCGGCCAGCAGCGTGAACAGCGGCCGGAACCGTTTGCCTCCCGCATCCACCAGATGCAGAGAAGCGTGAGTGGCGAACTCGAAGTCGCTGCGCACCGATTCGCGCAGCAGCCGCTCCACCCGGGTCAAGCCCTGCCGCACCGAGTCGGCCAACGCCTCATCGGCGATGTCGAACCCGCCCGATCCGCCCGTGGTCAGCTCATTGATCGGGTCACCCGCTGGCCTGCTCACGTCACCGTCGCCTTCGCTCCCCCGGATCGCCCTACGGGCGAGCACTCTACGACACGAAGCCACCGACGTTCGCCCAGTCCAGCGCCAAGGTCGGTAGCACGCCCAGCAACAGCGTCACGACCACACCGAGCGTGATCGCTGCTGTCGTGAACGCACCCGGCACGCTGACGGTGGGGCCGTCCGCGGCAGGTTCGCTGAAGTACATCAGCACGATGACACGAAGGTAGAAGAAGGCGGCAACCGCACTGGCAACTAGGGCCACCACCACCAGCGGGGCCATGCCGTCCGCCAGCGCCGCCTCGAAGACGACAAACTTCCCGACGAAACCGCTCGTCAGCGGGATGCCGGCGAGGGCGAACAGCAGGAAGGTGAACACCCCGGCGACCAGCGGTGAACGCTTCGCCAAGCCAGCCCAGTCCGAAAGGTGAGTTGCCTCACCATCGGCCCTGCGCACAAGGCTGATCACACCGAACACAGCGATCGTGGTGAACCCGTAGGTCAGCAGGTAGAACAGCGTGCCCGCCAGCCCGCGTTCGGTCAGCACGATCGATCCGATCAGCATGAACCCGGCGTGCGCGACGGACGAGTAGGCGATCATCCGCTTGATGTCGCTTTGCGTCAGGCCGAGCACCACCCCGATGACCATCGACGCGATCGCCACGGCCCACAGCACGCCGCGCCATTCCCAGCTGGACGCCTGGAACGCGACCTGCAGCACCCGCAGGATCCCGCCGAAGGCGGCGACCTTTGTGCAAGCCGCCATGAAGCCGGTGACCGCGGTCGGGGCGCCCTGGTAGACATCCGGGGTCCAGGTGTGGAACGGGCCGACCGAGGCCTTGAACAGCAGGCCCACCAGCAGCAGCCCGAGCCCGGCGAACAGCAGCGTGTCCGAGCGCTCCGTTCCGGCGGTGGCGTCCGCGATGGCCTGCAGCTTCACCGAACCCGCGTAGCCGTAGAGCAGCGCCAGACCGTAGAGGAAGAACGCCGAGGCGAACGCGCCGAGGAGAAAGTACTTGACCGCCGCTTCCTGCGACAGTAGGCGACGCCGCTTTGCCAGCCCGCACATCAGGTACAGCGGCAGGCTCAGCACCTCGAGCGCGATGAACATGGTCAGCAGGTCGTTCGCCGCGCAGAACACCATCATCCCGCCGAGCGAGAACAGGGCGAGCGGGAAGACCTCGGTGCGCATCCCCGCGACCCCGGCGGCCGCGCGGGTCATCGCTCCCGGCCCGTCGGTGGCCCGCGACTCGGCGACGAAGGCGCCCCCCGGCTCCACCGAGCGGTCCGCGATCATCAGGATCGCCGCCAGGCCGAGCGCGAGCAGGGTGCCCCACAGGAACAGCGTGGGCCGGTCGACCGCGAGGCTGTCGGACAGGGTGGTCACGCCGGTCCCGCCGCTGCGGGCGTACACCGCCAACGCCACCCCGGCGATCACGATCGCCGCCAGGCTCAAGCTCACCTGCACCGACCAGCGCTGGTGCCGCGGCAGGAACGCCTCGACGAGGATCGCCAGGCAGGCCGCGCCGAGGATCACCAGGATCGGGGCGATGGCCGCGTAGTCGATCGGCGGGATCTGCACGTCCGGAAGCTGCGTCATCGCGCCCGCCCCACTCGTCAAGACGCCCACTGTCACTTACCTCCCTGCGAGGTCACGGGGTCGGTGACTCCGACCTCGCTCATGGTTGCCGCGACCGACGGGTTGATCACGTCCAACACCGGCTTCGGGTAGAAGCCCAACGCGAGCACCAGCACGATCAACGGGGTCAGCACCGCGATCTCGCGGGCGCCGAGGTCACCAACCCGCAGCCGGTGCGCGCCCGGCTTGTTCGGGTCGGTCACCGCGCCCGGCCCGCCCGCGGTGCCCAGCAGAGCGTCACCACGCACCGGGCCCTGCATCGTCCGCTGGTACAGCCAGAGCACGTAGACGGCGGCCAGCACCATGCCGATGGTGGCGAACACCGTGTACACCGGCTGGGTCTGGAAAGCCCCGACCAGCACCAGGAACTCGCTGATGAACGAGTTCGTGCCGGGCAGCGACAGGGTGCTCAACCCGGCGATCAGCAGCGTGCCGGCCAGCAACGGCGCGACCTTCGCCATGCCGCCGTAGTCGGCGATCCGGGTGGAGCCGCCGCGCACGATCACCATGCCGATCACCAGGATCAGCATGCCCGTCGCGATGCTGTGGTTGATCATGTACGACACGGCGCCCACCTGCGCCTGCGAGGTGAACGCGAAGATGCCCAGCGCGATGAAGCCGAAGTGCGCGATCGACACGTAGGCGATGAAGCGCTTGAGATCGGTCTGGCCGAAGGCCTGCAGCGAGCCGTAGAGCACGCCGATCACCGCGAGCAACAGCATCATCGGCGCGAGCAGCTTCGACGCCTCCGGCGTCAGCGGCAGGCTGTAGCGCAGGAAGCCGAAGGTGCCGACCTTGTCGAGCACGCCGACGACGATCACCGCGACACCGATCGGTGCCTGCTGCGCCGCGTCCGGCAGCCAGGTGTGGAACGGGATCAGCGGGGCCTTGATGGCGAACGCGGTGAAGAACCCGAGGAACAGCCACACCTGCACGCTGATGGGCGCGTCGGAGAGCACCGGTACGAGTGACGCCCAGTCGAAGGTGCCGCGCCCGGTGACCTGCGCGCTGTAGACGTACGCGCCGATCGCCGAGGCCAGCATGATCAGGCCGCCGAGGAACGAGTACAGGAAGAACTTCACCGCGGCGTAGGTGCGGTTCTCGCCGCCGTAGCCGCCGATGAGGAAGTACATCGGGATCAGCATGATCTCGAAGAGCACGTAGAACAGGAACACGTCGGTCGCGGCGAACACCGCAACCGTCAGTGCCTGCTCCAGCAGCAGCAGCGAGAAGAAGCCGCCGTGGGTGCGCCCGGCCGGCAGTCGCTCGCCCCAGCTGTAGCCGAGCACCAGCGGAGTGAGCAGCGCGATCACCGCGATCATCACCAGCGCGATGCCGTCCACGCCGAGCGAGAGCCGGATGTCGAAGGCCGGAATCCACTCCACCGAGCTGGTGAGCTGGAGCCGCGGCCCCGCCGGGTCGTAGGCGAACCACGCCGCGACCGCGATCAGCAGCTCCGCCAACGAGAACCCGAGCGCGGTGCACTTGGCCACCACCGCGTTCCCGCGCAGCAGCGCCACCACCACCGACCCGACGATCGGCAGCAGGATCAGTGCCAGGAGCAGGGTCATCGGATCTCCTCCCGGAGCTCACTCAGCCAACCACGGTATCCACAGTGGACGTCCAGTTTCAGTTGAAACTGCGGACCGGATCCCCGGGTTGACCGCAGTTTCAACTGCAACTGCGGTTCGGGGCGCGACGAGGTTGTCATGTCGGGATCCCCACTGCCATCAGGGCGGCGATCACCAGGATTCCGCCGAAGAGCATGGACAGGGCGTAGGACCGGACGAAGCCGGTCTGCAGCCGGCGCAGACGGCCGGAGCTGAAGCCGAGGAACCCGGCGATGCCGTTGACAGTGCCGTCGACGCCCTTCTGGTCCACAGTGACCAATCCGCGCGCCAGGCCGAACGTCGGCCGCACCGCCAGGACGTTGTTCAGCGCGTTGCCGCCCAGGTCCGCGCGGGCCGCGCGGACGATCGGCGACACCCGCTCGGGGCGCTCCACCGGAACCGGCTTGCGCCCGACCACAAGCCAGGCGATCAGCACGCCCAGCGCGGAGAGCGCGACGGTCAGTACCGGGATCATCGCGTGAGGGATCGCGGTGTGCTCGGCCTCGTGCAGTTCGCCCAGCGACGGCACGAGGAATCCAACCAGCCGGTCGCCGCCGGCGAAGAACATGCCTGCCGCGACCGAGCCGACGGCCAGCACGATCATCGGCGCGGTCATCACCGCGGGTGACTCGTGCGGGCGGAAGGCCCGGCTCGCGTCCCCGGGCGCGTTCTCGGCATTCAGCTTCTCCCAGCGCTTCTCGCCGAAGAACGTCATCAGCACGAGGCGGGTCATGTAGAACGCGGTGATCGCCGCACCCAGCATCGCCGCGCCGCCGAAGACCCAGCCGCGCCAGCCCTCCTGGCCGAACGCGGCCTCGATGATCGCGTCCTTCGAGTAGTACCCGGACAGGAACGGGAAGCCGATCAGCGCCAGGTAGCCGAGCCCGAAGGTGGCGAACGTGATCGGCATGAACCGGTAGAGGCCGCCGAATTTGCGCATGTCGACCTCGTCGTTCATGCCGTGCATCACCGAACCGGCGCCGAGGAACAGCCCTGCCTTGAAGAAGCCGTGGGTGAGCAGGTGCATGATGCCCAGCGCGTACCCGGCCGGGCCGAGCCCGACTGCCAGCATCATGTAGCCGATCTGGCTGACCGTGGAGTACGCCAGGACCTTCTTGATGTCGTCGTAGGCGCAACCGATGATGCAGCCGACCAGCAACGTCACGGCGCCGACGATGGTGACCGCCAGCTGCCCGCCGGGCGAGAGCGTGAACAACGGGTTGGACCGCGCGATCAGGTACACGCCCGCGGTGACCATGGTCGCGGCGTGGATGAGCGCGGACACCGGGGTCGGGCCTTCCATGGCATCCGGCAACCACGCTTGCAGCGGCACCTGGCCGGACTTGCCGCAGGCACCCAGCAACAGCAGCAGCGTGATCGCCAGCAACACCCCCGGCGTGAGCTCACCGGCGCGGGCGAAGACCTCGGTGTACTGGGTGGTGCCGAGGTTCGCGAACAGCAGGAAGATCGCCAGCGCCAGGCCGACGTCGCCGACGCGGTTCATCACGAACGCCTTCGTCGCCGCCGCAGCCGCCGACGGGCGGCCCTGCCAGAAGCCGATCAGCAGGTACGACGCGAGGCCGACGCCTTCCCAGCCCAGGTACAGGGTAACGAAGCTGTTGCCCAGCACCAGAACCAGCATCGCGGCGACGAACAGGTTGAGGTAGGCGAAGAACCGGCGGCGCTCAGTGTTGTCCCGCCCGGTGCGGCCTTCCTGGTCGTGCGCCATGTAGCCGATCGAGTAGATGTGGATCAGCGAGCCCACACCGGTGATCAGAAGCACGAACACCATCGCCAGCGGATCGAGCCGGAGCCCGAAGTCGACCTGCAGGGCGTTGACCGGGATCCACGAGAACATGTGCAGTTCCCGCACCTGGCCTGCCTGGGGCATCCCGGCGATGGAGCTGAACAGCAGCACCCCGTACGCGAAGGACGCGATCACGGTGGCGCAACCGAGCAGGTGGCCCCAGCCGTTGGCCCGGCGCCCGGCCACCAGCAGGATCAGCGCGCCCAGCGCGGGAAATGCGACCAGCAGCCAGGCGTTCTGCTGCACCCCGCCGACCGCGCTGACCACGTCCGGGTTGGTCCCGGCCAGGAAGGCCCCGGAATTCATCGCCGCGGTAATCGTATTTGCCGTCACCACGCGCCCTCTCAGTACTTCAGCAGGTTGGCGTCATCGACCGAGGCCGAGCGACGCGTCCGGAAGATCGACATGATGATGGCCAGGCCGACCACCACCTCGGCCGCAGCGACCACCATCACGAAGAAGGCCATGACCTGCCCGTGCACCGTCCCCTCGATGCGGGCGAAGGTCACCAGCGTCAGGTTGACCGCGTTGAGCATCAGCTCGATGCACATGAACACCACGATCGCGTTTCGGCGCACCAGGACCCCGACGGCACCGATGGTGAACAGCAACGCCGACAGCAGCAGATAGTAGGTGGGGGTCACTGCCGGACCTCCTCGGAGGAGACGTGCTCGGACTCGTGGCCGTTGGTGCGGCCCACCACGTTGCCGTTGGCATGCGGGTGGTCCGAGTTCTTCTGGTCGGGCACCGAGGAGGTCTCCTCGCGGTGCCCACCGGTCAACACGTGCGGATCGGGCCCCGGCTCCTTGCCGGCGACCGCGCGTCGCTGCTCACCGAGCCGATCCACGGGCAAGTTCTCCAGCAGCTCCGACAGCGATTCCGGCGCCACCGATCCGTCCGGCAGCAGCGCCGGGACGGCGACGGAGTTCGCCGTCGCGTACACGCCGGGGCCGGGCAGCGGCGACGGGCGGTCGCCGCGGAACCGGGCGTTGGCCCGCTCCTTCTGGCTCAACCGCGGGCCGCGGCCCTTGCCGCCGTAGGCCAGCACCATCGCGCCTACCGCGGCCGTGATCAGCAGCGCCGAGGTCAGCTCAAACGGGAACAGGTAGTCGGTGAAGATCAGCCGTCCCAGGCCGCCCGCGCCGCCACCGGCGGGGGTCCACGGGTCCAGCGGCGGGGCGGGCTGCACCGCGGTCAGCGCCCGCGCCAGCCCGGAGACCAGCAGCACGGCCAGGCCGATGCCGCCGAGGCCGGCCCACAGCCGCTGCCCGCGCAGCACCTCGACCACCGAGTCCGAGGAGTCGCGGCCGACCATCATCAGTACGAACAGGAACAGCATCATGATCGCGCCGGTGTAGACGATGATCTGGGTGAAGCCGAGGAACGGGGCGCTCTGCACCATGTAGAGCACTCCGAGGCTGAGCATCGTCAGCGCCAGCCACAGCGCGGAGTGGACCGCGTTGCGGGCGAACACCATGCCCAGCCCACCGACGAGCGCCAGCGGACCGAGCACCCAGAAGACCACCGCCTCGCCGGTGCCCACCACGCCGCTCGGCGCCTGCGCGAGGAACTGCACCGCTTCGATGGTCATCTCCCGGCCTCCTCATGCCCGGACTCGACCGTCTCCTCCGCCGGGATCCCCCGCTGCCGGGCCAACTCGGGACCACGCACGTAGTAGTCCTGCTCGTCGTTGCCCAGCCGCATCGGGTGCGGCGGCTGCTCCATGCCGGGCAGCAGCGGCGCCAGCAGGTCCGCCTTGGTGTAGATCAGATCCTGGCGGTTGTCGTCGGCGGTTTCGTACTCGTTGGTCATCGTCAGCGCGCGCGTCGGGCAGGCCTCGATGCACAACCCGCAGCCGATGCAGCGCAGGTAGTTGATCTGGTAGTCCTTGCCGTAGCGCTCACCAGGCGAGAACCGGGCCTCGTCGGTGTTGTCCCCGCCCTCCACGAAGATCGCGTCGGCCGGGCACGCCCAGGCGCACAGCTCGCAGCCGACGCACTTCTCCAGTCCGTCCGGGTGCCGGTTGAGCTGGTGGCGACCGTGGAACCGGGGCGCCGGGATCTTCTTGACCTCGGGGTACTCCTCGGTGACGACCTTCTTGAACATGGTCGAGAAGGTGACGCCGAAGCCCTTGATCGGATCAAACATTCCCATGAGGCGCCTCCTCGCCTTCCGGACCCGCGACCTCGCCGGCACCGCTGCGCACCGGGGTGCGGCGCGGTGGGGTCTCGGGGACTTTCAGGTCCAACGGCGGAACCGGGTAACCGCTGCCGGCCAGCGGGATCTCGTCGGTGTCCTTGGCCGGTTTGCGGTCCGGGATCAGGAAAGTCGCCGCCAGCAGGATCGCGATCACGACGCCGCCGCCGATGAGGAACTGCTGCGAGGTGACCGCTTCCTCGTTGCGCAGTGCGCGGATCACGGTCACCGCGATGATCCACAACAGGCTCAGCGGGACCAGGAACTTCCAGCCCAGGTTCATGAACTGGTCGTAGCGCAGGCGGGGCAGCGTGCCGCGCAGCCAGATGAAGAAGAACAGGAACGCCACCGTCTTGCCGAGGAACCACAGCACCGGCCACCAACCGGTGTTGAGCACCCCGTCGCCGATCAGCGACAGCGGCCACGGCGCGTGCCAACCGCCGAGGAACAGCGTCGTCGCCAGCGCCGAGACGGTGACCATGTTGATGTACTCCGCGAGGAAGAACAGCGCGAACTTCAGCGACGAGTACTCGGTGTGGAACCCGCCGACGAGCTCCGACTCCGCCTCTGGCAGGTCGAACGGCGCGCGGTTGGTCTCACCGACCATGGACACCACGTAGACGGCGAAGCTGAACGGCAGCAGCAGGAAGAACCAGCCGTTCGTCTGCGCCTCGACGATGCCCGAGGTGGACAACGTGCCCGAATACATGATCACCGCGACGAACGACAGGCCCATCGCGATCTCGTAGGAGATCACCTGCGCCGCCGAGCGCAGCGAGCCCAGCAGCGGGTACGGCGAACCGGAGGCCCAGCCCGCGAGCACGATGCCGTAGACGCCGATGGAGGCGCAGGCCAGCACGACCAGCAGACCGACCGGCAGGTCCACCAGTTGCAGCGCGGTCCGCTCGCCGAAGATGGTGACCTCGGGGCCGATCGGGATCACCGAGAACGACACCAACGCGGGCGTCGCCGAAATCACCGGGGCCAGGAAATACACCCACTTGTCGGCCAGGACCGGCCGGATGTCCTCCTTGAACGCCAGCTTCAGGCCGTCCGCCAACGACTGCAGCAACCCGAACGGGCCCGCCCGGTTGGGACCGGGCCGGTGCTGCATCCGGCCGATGACCCGGCGCTCCGCCCAGATCGTCAACAGCGTCATGACGACCAGGAAGACGAAGATCACCAGGACCTTCAGCAGGATCAGCCAGAGCGGATCGTCGGCGAGCAGTTCCGCGGTTCTGGTCATGTTCTCCCCCCGTCTAGGTGGGTGGTGCCGTGGCCGTTGCCGGCCGCGGGGGACATCGGCGTGGTGGCCGCGATGTCGACGAGCGCGCCGTGCCCGACGCCGAGGACGCGGTGCACCTCCGACATGCCGGAGTCGGCGGGCAACCACAGCGCACCGTCGGGCATCTCGGCGAACTCGACCGGCAGCACGACTGCGCCCTTGGCGGTGCGGACCTCGACGCGCTGGCCGTGGCCGAGGCCGATCCGCTGCGCGGTGCGCGGCGAGAGCACTGCGACGGTCCGCCGCGCGGTGCCCGCCAGGTTCGGTTCCTCTGCCTGCATCGACCCGTTGTCGAGTAGCTGCCGCCAGGTCGCCAGCACCGCTTGGTTCGCGCCGAAGGCCGGTGCCCGCCCGCCCGGTTCGTCCGGCGCAGGCAACCGGGCGCCGGTGTGCGCTCCGATGCGGTCCAGTTCGGCGCCCGCGGCGGCCGGGGTCTGGGTGAACAGGTCCGCGTCCATCTCCACTGCGAGCGTGTCGAGCACCCGGCAGTCCGGCAGGGCCCCGGTGCCCTCGATGGTGGTGCGGAATTCGCGGCGGCGGCCTTCCCAGTTCAGGTAGCTGCCAGCCTTCTCGACGCTCGGCGCGACGGGCAGCACCACATCGGCGTGCTCGGTGGCTGCGCTGGGCCGCAGCTCCAAGCTGACCACGAAGCCCGCGCGGTGCAGGGCCTTCTCGGCCAGCTCCGGGTCGGGCAGGTCGTTCGGGTCGACACCGCCGACGACCAGGCCGGACAGCTCCCCGGTCGCGGCGGCGGTGAGGATCCCGGTGAGGTCGCGACCGGCCGTCGTGGGCAGCGCGCCGGAGGCCAGCCCCCAGGACTGTTCGATCTCGGCGCGGGCGGCGGCATCGGCGACCGGTCGACCGCCGGGCAGCAGCGTCGGCAGCGCGCCGACCTCGATCGCCCCGCGCTCCCCAGCCCGCCGGGGGATCCAGGCAACCCGGGCTCCGGTCCGCTGCGCGGTGCGCAGGACCTCCGAGTACAGCCCCGGAATCTCCGCCGCGCGCTCACCGACGATCAGCACCGCGCCCGGCTGCTGCAGCGCGTTCTCCGCATCGGACGGGAGTTCGCGCAGGAGCAGGGGCTCATCACCCGGCATGCACGGGATCAGCGAGCCCGTCCGGACCGGGCCGCCGTCGTGCACGATGACCGTCGTCTTCTCCACGCCCGGCGAGGCCCACGGCCCCACGTGGAAAACCTTGGTCTTTGCCTTGCGGGCCGCTTTCCGCAGCCGCAGGAAGACGATCGGCGATTCCTCCTCCGGTTCGAAGGCCACGCACAGCACCGCGGGCGCGGATTCCAGCTCCCGGTAGGTGACCCCGGTCCCCGGTGTCACACCCACCACAGCGGACTCCAGGAACCGCAGCTCCTCCTCCGAATGCGGCCGCGACCGGTAGTCGATGTCGTTGGTGCGCAAGGCGATCCGGGCGAACTTCGAGTACGCGTACGCGTCCTCGACGGTCAACCGGCCTCCGGGCAGCACCCCGACGCCGTTGGCGTCCCGGGCGGTGGCCAGCCCCTTCGCGGCGGTCTGCAACGCCTCGGTCCAGGACGCGGGCCGCAGCTCGCCGTTCTCGCGGATCAGCGGCCGGGTGATCCGGTCGCCCGCGGTGGCGTAGCGGAACGCGAACCGGCCCTTGTCGCAGATCCACTCCTCGTTGACCTCCGGGTCGTCCCCGGCCAGCCGCCGCATCACCTTGCCGCGCCGCCAGTCGTTGCGGATCTCGCAGCCGGACGCGCAGTGCTCGCACTGCCCGGGCGTCGACACCAGGTCGAACGGCCGGGACCGGAACCGGTAGGCCGCGCTGGTCAGCGCCCCGACCGGGCAGATCTGGATGGTGTTACCGGAGAAGTACGACTGGAACGGCTGCTGCTCGCCGATGCCGATCTGCTGCAGCGCCCCGCGCTCCAACAGCTCGATGAACGGGTCCCCGGCCACTTGCTTGGAGAACCGGGTGCAGCGCTGACAGAGCACGCAGCGCTCCCGGTCCAGCAGCACCTGCGAGGAGATCGGCACCGGCTTGGCGAAGGTCCGCTTCGTGTCATGGAAGCGGGACTCGGCGCGGCCGTGCTTCAACGCCTGGTTCTGCAGCGGGCACTCGCCGCCCTTGTCGCAGATCGGGCAGTCCAGCGGATGGTTGATCAGCAGCAGTTCCATCACGCCCTGCTGCGCCTTGTCCGCCACCGGCGAGGTCCGCTGCGTTTTGACCACCATGCCGTCGGCGACGGTCATGGTGCAGGACGCCTGCGGCTTGGGCATGGGCCGCCCGCCCATCTCGACCTCGACCAGGCACTGCCGGCAGGCCCCTGCCGGGTCCAGCAGCGGATGGTCGCAGAACCGCGGGATGGTGATGCCCATTCGCTCCGCGGTGCGGATCAGCAGCTCGCCCTTGGGCGCCACCACGTCGATGCCGTCGATGGTCAGACGGACGTGACCCGGAGGCAGCGGACGGGCTTCTGCAGTGTCGTTCGAGCTTGGTGCCACCGTCATCGGGCCGCTCCTACCAGTGCGGACTCGCCGGTCTTGTTCTTCTCACACAGCGCGAGGAACTCCTCGCGGAAGTATTTGATGCCGCTGACGATCGGGCTAACAGCTCCGTCACCGAGGGCGCAGAACGAGCGGCCGAAGATGTTGTCGCAGACGTCCAGCAGGGTGTCGATGTCCTCGTCGGTGCCGTGCCCGTTGACCATCCGCTCCAGCACCTGCGCCAGCCAGTAGGTGCCCTCCCGGCACGGCGTGCACTTGCCGCAGGACTCGTGCTCGTAGAACTGGGTCCACTTCATCACGGCCCACGGCACCGAAACCGTCTCGTTGAACACCATCACCGCGGTCGTGCCCAGCATCGACCCGGCCTCGGCCGCGCCCTCGAAGTCCAGCGGCACGTCCAGGTGCTCGGCGGTGAACATCGGGGTCGACGATCCGCCTGGCGTCCAGAACTTCAGCGGGATGCCGTCCTTCATGCCGCCCGCCAGCTCCAGCAGCTCGCGCAGCGTGGTGCCCAGCGGGGCCTCGTACTGGCCGGGCCGCTCGACGTGCCCGGAGATCGAGTAGATCTTCGGGCCGGGCGACTTCTCGGTGCCCATCTTGCGGAACCACTCGGCGCCGCCGTTGACGATGAACGGCACCGAGGCGATCGTCTCGACGTTGTTGACCGTGGTCGGGCAGGCGTAGAGCCCAGCGGCGGCCGGGAAAGGCGGCTTCAGCCGCGGCTGCCCCCGCTTGCCCTCCAGCGAGTCGAGCAGCGCGGTTTCCTCGCCGCAGATGTAGGCACCCGCGCCGGCGTGCACCACGATGTCCAGGTCGAAGCCGGAATCGAGGATGTTCTTGCCGAGGTAGCCGGCCTGGTAGGCCTCGCGGACCGCGTTGTTCAGCCGCCGGATGGGGTGCAGCGCCTCGCCGCGCACGTAGATCATGCAGTGGTTGGCGCGCATCGCGTAGCTGGCGATGATGCAGCCCTCGATCAGCGAGTGCGGGTCCGCCATCATCAGCGGGATGTCCTTGCAGGTCCCCGGCTCCCCCTCGTCGGCGTTGATGACCAGGTAGTGCGGCTTGACCGGGTCCTTGGGCATGAAGCTCCACTTCACCCCGGCCGGGAACCCGGCGCCGCCGCGACCACGCAGCCCGGCGGCCTTGACGAGCTCGATGAGCTGGTCGGGGTGGGCCTTGAGCGCCTTGCGCAGCGCGGTGTAGCCCTCCAACTGCTCGTAGGTGCGCAGCGTCCAGGAGGTCGGCGACAGCCACCGCTTCGTCAGTACCGGGGTCACCGGGCTGGTGCTGGGCTGGCTGTTGGTGGATTGGGTCATGGCCACCCTCACTTCTTCTCCGGCAGCGGCGGCATTTCCACGTCGTCGGGCATGCTCGGCGCGGTCCAGCCACGCTCGTTGGCCAGTTGCGCGCCGCGCACCGTCTCGACCGCGGCCGACGGTCCGGCCACAGTGGACTCCAGTTCGTCGAAGAAGCCCGCCAGCTGGCG
Organism: Saccharopolyspora sp. NPDC000995; assembly: GCF_053599315.1. Taxonomy (NCBI): domain Bacteria; kingdom Bacillati; phylum Actinomycetota; class Actinomycetes; order Pseudonocardiales; family Pseudonocardiaceae; genus Saccharopolyspora; species Saccharopolyspora sp. NPDC000995. The sequence continues at coordinate 5,790 of NZ_JBSFLZ010000005.1, read as the reverse complement.
CTCGGCACCGCGGAAGTCGGACAACGCGGGGCCCCGCGTCGGGGCCGGTTTCTCCCCGCGCTGCAACGCCTTCACGAGTTCCAGCGCCTGCTCGGGTGTCTGGTTGTCGTAGTACTCGTAGTTGACCTGCAGCACCGGGGCGAGGTCGCATGCGGCCAGGCACTCGGCGTGCTCCAGCGTGATCGAGCCCTCTTCGCCCGGCGTACCGGCCGTCTCGTCGTGCCCGACGCCGAGGTGTTCGCTGACCTTCCGGTAAATCTCGTCACCGCCGAGGGCCGCGCACATCGTGTTGGTGCAAACACTCACCAGGTGCTGCCCGCAGGGCTTGCGCTTGTACATCGTGTAGAACGTCGCGACCGCGCTGACCTCCGCAGTGGACAGTGCCAGCTGCTCGGCGCAGAACTGGATGCCCTCGGCGCTGACGCAACCCTGCACTGACTGCACCAGGTGCAGCATCGGCAGCAGCGCCGACCGGGACTCCGGGTACCGCGCGATGATCTGCTTCGCGTCGGCCCGCACGTCCTCGCCGAACACCGGGGGGTCGCCAGGAATGGACACTGCCTCGTGGTCAGTTTGTTTTTTGTTCGTGGTGAACTCGAACTGCTCGGTCATCGATCCACCCCGCCCATCACCGGGTCGATGGAGGCGACCGACGCGATCACGTCGGCCACCAGTCCGCCTTCACACATCGCGGGCATCGCCTGCAGGTTCACGAAACTGGGTTCCCGCACGTGCACCCGCATCGGCCGGGTACCCCCGTCGGAGACCACGTGGTAGCCGAGCTCGCCGCGCGGCGACTCGATCGGCACGTACACCTGGCCGGGCGGCACGTCGAAGCCCTCGGTCACCAGCTTGAAGTGGTGGATCAGCGACTCCATCGACTGGCCCATGATCTTGCGGACGTGATCCAGCGAGTTGCCCATGCCGTCCGGGCCGATGCTCAGCTTCGCCGGCCAGGCGATCTTCTTGTCCTCCACCATGTGCGGGCCGGGCTCGAACTTGTCCAAGCACTGCCGGATGATCTTCAGCGACTGGTGGATCTCCTCCAGCCGCAGGAAGTACCGGGCGTAGCAGTCGGCGTCGGTGCTGGTGGGCACCTCGAACTCGTACTCCTCATAGCCGCAGTACGGCTGGATCTTCCGCAGGTCCCAGGCAAGCCCGGCGGCGCGCAGCAGCGGACCGGTGATGCCGAGCTGCATGCAGCCGTCCAGCGGCAGGTAGCCGACGTGCTTCAAACGCTGCTTCCAGATCGGCTGACCGGTGAACAGCTTGTCGTAGTCCGGCAGCCGCGAGTCCATGACCTTGACGAAGTTCAGGATCTTCTCCCGGTAGTCCACCGGGAGGTCCTGGGCGACGCCGCCGGGCCGGATGAACGCGTGGTTCATCCGCAGGCCGGTCAGGTACTCCAGCAGGTGCAGGACCTCTTCGCGCTCGCGGAAGCCGTAGGTCATGCCGGTGGTGGCGCCGAGCTCCATCGCGCCGGTCGCCAGGAACACCAGGTGCGAGGAGATCCGGTTGAGCTCCATCAGCAGCACCCGGAACACCTGCGCCCGCCGCGGCGCCTCAATGCCCAGCAGCTTCTCCACCGCCATGCAGTAGGCGGCCTCGTTATGTAGCGGCGCCAGGTAATCCATCCGCGTCACGAAGGTGACGCCTTGCGTCCAGGTGCGGTACTCGGTGTTCTTCTCGATGCCGGTGTGCAGGTAGCCGATCACCGAGCGGGCCTTGGTGACCGTCTCGCCTTCGAGCTCCAGCACCAGCCGCAGCACGCCGTGGGTCGACGGGTGCTGCGGGCCGAGGTTGATGACGACCCGCTCCTCGCCGGACGTCTCGTCGATGAATTCGTCCCAGTCGCCGCCGGTGACGGTGTAGACGCGGCCCTCGGTGGTCTCCCGCGACTGCGCCTCGCCCGGGTGGGGGTGCGGGTCGCCGAGGCCGGTGTCGGCCAGTGGTTCGGTAGTCATCTCCAGCACCTCTCCGCAGTGTGCTGCGGTCCTCGGACCGCGATTTCAATGGAAATCAGACGTCCGATTTCCATTGAAATCGAGGAAAACCCTCGCCGCGCGGCTATCACGAGTACGCCCTGCGCTGGTCCGGCGGCGGGATCTCGGCGCCCTTGTACTCCACCGGGATTCCGCCGAGCGGGTAATCCTTGCGCTGCGGGTGGCCGTCCCAGTCGTCGGGCATCAGGATCCTGGTCAGCGCCGGGTGCCCGTCGTAGACGATGCCGAACATGTCCCAGGTCTCGCGTTCCTGGAAGTCGGCGGTCGGGTACACCGGCACCACCGACGGCAGGTGCGGATCGTCGACCTCCAGCACGACCTCCAGCCGGATCCGGCGCCGGTAGGTCATCGAGGTCAGGTGGTAGACCGAGTGCAGCCGCTGCGGAACCTCCGGGCCGTAGTCCACCCCGGACACCGAGCTGCACAGCTCGAAGCGCAGCGCCGGGTCGTCCCGCAACGTCCAGCAGACCTCAAGCAGGTGGTCGCGGTGCACGTAGAAGGTGATCTCCCCGCGATCGACGGTCACCTGTTGCACGGTGTCCGCAGGCAGGCCCTGCTCGTGCAGCGCGGCGAAGAGGTTGTCGGCGACCTCGTCGAACCAACCTCCGTACGGGCGCTCCGCGGCGGGCGGCACGTAGGCCGGCAGCCGCAGGCCGCCGTAGCCGGAGGTGTCGCCGGTGCCGCGAACCCCGAACATGCCCCGGCGGGCGCGACCGGAGACCGGCGCGGGCTCCTGCCGGACGGGCTCCACCGCCCGGGACTGGGATTCATTGTCTGCCAACCGAACTCACCTGCCCGCTTTGAGCTCGCGGGGGCGCTTCGGCGCTGGGTCCAGCGCCCCCAACGACGGATCGGAACCCAATTCGCGGCGCTGGGCGGCCTGTTGCCGCTCGGCCCGGCGCCGCTGCGCCCAATTCTTCGGCGCGTACCGCTCGGAGGACGGGATCATCGGGGTGCGCTCGCCGCTCTCCAGCTTCAGCTGCGCTCGCTTGGCGTTGATCGGCTCGTCCATGATCTTGGCGTGCAGCTTGAGGATCGCGTCCAGCAGCATCTCCGGCCGCGGCGGGCAGCCCGGCAGGTACATGTCCACCGGCACCACGTGGTCCACGCCCTGCACGACCGCGTAGTTGTTGAACATGCCGCCGCTGGAGGCGCACACACCCATCGCCAGTACCCAGCGCGGTTCCGGCATCTGGTCGTAGATCTGCCGCAGCACCGGCGCCATCTTGTTGGTGACCCGGCCCGCGACGATCATCAGGTCGGCTTGTCGGGGTGTGGCGGAGAACCGCTCCATGCCGAAGCGCGCGATGTCGTAGCGGGAACCCCCGACGGTCATCATCTCGATCGCGCAGCAGGCCAACCCGAACGTCGCCGGCCACATCGAGGCCTTCCGGGTCCAGTTGACGAGCTTTTCAACGTTTGCCAACAGGATGCCGTTGGGCAGCTGCTCTTCGAGCCCCATCTCCGGCACTCCTTCCCGCTTCGCTGCGGCTAGTTCTTCCGAAAGTCGTGGGCCGACCCGCTCGGGCGTTCCCTAGTTCCAGTCCAGGCCGCCTCTTCGCCAGACGTAGACGTAGGCGAAACCGACGGTCGCGATGAAGAGCACGATCTCGACCACGCCGAACAGGCCGAGGGCGTCCGCGGACACCGCGAACGGGTAGAGGAAGACCATCTCGATGTCGAAGAGGATGAACAACATCGCGGTCAGGTAGTAGGCGACCGGCATCCGGCCGCCGCCGATCACCGGCTGCGGCGACGGCTCGATGCCGCACTCGTAGGCATCCAGCTTCGCCTTGTTGTACCGGCGGGGGCCGACCAGTGGCGCGATCGCGACTGAGAACACCGCGAACGCGAGCGCCAGCGCGAACAACAACACCAGCGGGACGTAGGGATCAAGCACTCCGCTGCCCTCCTTCGGCGGCCCCCGCCGAGACGTAGAGCACATCTACGGCTTCGGTGCGCACTCTATGCGGTCGCCCGCATCGGTTCTGTAGTGAGGCGAACCTAACTTTGAGACGTCCGGCACACCGCTCGGGACATCTGACCAGACTCGCGCCGTCAAGCGCTAGGGGTCAGCCGAGTAGTGGTGCTGATCACACGGTCCATGGCGTCGCCGCCCTTCTCGTCGTAGAGATTTGCCAACAGTTTCAACACGAAACGCATCAGGGTTGCCCTCGGTAGACCATGCTTGGTGGCCATCCGCATGACGGTGGGATTGCCAATCAACTTGCTGAAGATGTTGCCCATCCGGAAGTAGCCGCCAAGCGACTGCTGCACCGCGGTCGGGTACCGCCGCAGCGCCTGCTCCCGCGAGAAGCCCGTCGGTCGGGCGAGCGCGTGCACCACGCATTCCGCTGCTAGCGCGGCCGATTCCATCGCGTATGCGATGCCTTCGCCGTTGAACGGGTTGACCATCCCGCCGGCGTCGCCAACCAACAGCAGGCCGTTGCGGTAGTGCGGCATCCGGTTGAAGCCCATCGGCAGCGCCGCGCCGCCGATCCGGCCGGTGGCGTTCTCCTCCCGGAAACCCCACTCCTCCGGGGTTCCGTCCAACCAGGAACGCATCAGCTGGCGGTAGTCCGTCTTGCCGTAGGCCTTGGAGGTGGACAGGATGCCGAGCCCGACGTTGACGGTGCCATCTCCCATCCCGAAGATCCAGCCGTAGCCCGGCAGCAATTTCGGCTCGTCTGGGTTCGAGCGGTCCCACAGTTCCAGGTGCGACTCCAAGAAGTCGTCCTTGGTGCGCGGGCTGGTGTAGTACCGGCGCACCGCGACGCCCATCGGCCGGTCGTCGCGCTTCTCGATGCCCACCGACAGCGCCAACCGGGCCGAAACCCCGTCGCAGGCCAGCACCAACGGCGCACGGTACGTGACTGGCGTGCGCTCCGGCCCGATCTTGGCCTCCACCCCGGTTATCCGGCCGGTTCGCTCGTCGGTGACCGCGCCGGTCACCGTGGTCTGCTGCAGCAGGCGAGCCCCGGTGCGCTGGGCGTTGCGGGCGAGCAGGTCGTCGAAGTCGTTGCGGGGGCGGACCACGCCGTAGGGCGGAAAGTCGGCCAGGCTCGGCCAGTCCAGTTCCATCCGCACGCCGCCGCCGACGACGCGCAGACCCCGGTTGTGCAACCATCCCGCTTCCTCGCGGGTGTCGATGCCCAGGTCGATGAGCTGCTTGACGCCCCTCGGGGTGATGCCATCGCCGCAGACCTTCTCCCGCGGGAAGACGCTCTTTTCGAGAAGCAGGACGTCCAGGCCGGCGCGGGCCAGGTACGTCGCAGCCGTCGATCCGGCCGGTCCGGCTCCGACGACGATGACCTCGGCGTCTTCGTCGGGTCGGCGGCGGCTGGTGGCGCTGGTCATGACACTCCTTGGTCCGGTGCAATGCGCGGCGCGGCCCGCTCGTCCCGGTAGACCGCCCCGGGAACCCGCTTGTGAACGAGTTCACTAACTCCCGAGTCTAAGCCGGACGAACCTCGCGATCGAGCCCTCGAACTACACCAGCCGAGTGACCACCACCGCAGGTGGTGGTCACTGCGGTGCTCGGAGGAGTCCGGCCCCTGGCGGCCGAAGAAGCCGACGGTGCCCGCCCGCGGGCCCGGCTACTTCTCGTAGGCCGCCACGCGGAGGTCCAGGGATGCAGAAACTGGGATAGCCCCTCTTTCCTCCCGCAATCGGGAGGAAAGAGGGGCTATCCCTCAAATATTGTGTCGGCGGTGTCTTACTCTCCCACACCCTGTCGAGTGCAGTACCATCAGCGCTGGGGAGCTTAGCTTCCGGGTTCGGAATGGGA